>JBGPZS010000449.1:0-3845 GCA_041493865.1 Terriglobia bacterium | reverse complement strand
ATGATGCGGCGAATGTCAGCTCTCTGTTCGTCGCTGAGGCGGTCACCGTACTTGCGGAAGATTGAGGCGACCTTCATCTCCACCTCTGCCTGTGCGGAGGCCGTAAGCTTGGCCATGGCGGCGCGGGTCTTTTCGTCCAGGGACTTGTCTGCGCCTGCGGCAGTTTGGCCCAACAGATCGCCCGGCAGCAGGGCAGTGGTGGCGGCAGCGGCCGCGCCAAGGGCAAACTGGCGCCGGTCGAGGAGGAATTTGGGCATCCGTCTTCTCCGTGGAAGGTCTAAGCCGGGAGAGTACATGAAGCGTGTCTTTGAGGTCAAACCAGGCGTCAAACGCAGCTTCTCTGGTTTGCATCAAAAGTATTTTGGCGCTGGCTCTTGAGCCCAAGAACACGGACGGTGGCTTATGGCACGGTGGATCGCTTTTGACCAGGAAACGACTTCCCTTCTGCGCTCGAACCTGGCGCAGGGAACGAAAATTGATATGCTTCGCCGCGGGCCGGTGGATTACGCTCTGGCCAAACCAGGCGCGGTGATTGCGGTGCTGCCCGCACAAGGAAGCAGCGGTCCCGGCATTGCCGTGTTTCGCCGGGCGCGACCTGTGGCGGCGCAGCCACCACGCGCCGCCGAGACGCCGCCACCCAAGAATTCTGCAACCCGGAATCTTGCGGCCACGCGCGCCGGCGGTTTCCTGGGATTAAGTGACGAACCGGTCTTTGAGGAAGAGGCGGTGCAGGAGAAGACGGGGTGGTGGCGGAGGTTCTGGGAAGAATAGATTCCAGCCGGAATTTACGCGATCGCGAATCTTTTTCTGAAATCTCGACCCTGAGTTTGTCGAAGGGGAGAGATCCCTATGTTTAACCGACATCTTTTGAAATCGATTTAGGGTGACCCACGTTAACAGTATTTAAGGGCATAGTGATCCCTCGCTTCGCTTCGGGATTTCAGAAAAAACAAAGTCTTAGAAGGTGAACGCCAACCCGCCACGCAGGGAGCGAGCGGACTGGACCATGTAAACGGTTCGCCCATCCTGGCCCATCACGGGGACATAACCCTGGGCCAGCAGGTTGCGCAGGTCAAGCAGCGCGTCCATTCTGGCGGGGATAAATGAGGTACTGGGGAGCGGCTGGCGGATGAAGATGCTCAGGTAAGGATCGGTCTGGCCGGGCGATGCATTGAAGGCGTCAACGGTGGAGAGCGTATTGCCGCTGGTCCATTTGTAAGAAGCAATCCACTGGGTGCTGGTGGCGGAAATGCGGCCGTAAAGCTTGGTCCCAACGGAATGCTGACGGCTGGTGGAGAGCGTCTGCGCCAGGGCCTGCCAGTCCGTGGGCGAATCCGCCACAATCGCCTGGCCGGTGGAGTAATCCACGGTGGCGGTAAGATCGTCAGAAATCTTGCGCTGCACCACCACGCGCGCACCCGCGCTGCTCACGCCGGGGTTATAACCATAAGAAAACGTGCCTGAGTAAACGTCAGGCAGCACGTCATCGGAATAACTGGAAGGGTCGCCGGCGCCGGTGAGCACCGCATTGTGAACGTGGTCAAGGAAGGCAGCTACCTGGAGATTGGTATTCCCGATGCGGCGGGCAACGGAAAGCTCGTGATGAGCGGCCCTCTCCACTTCGGGCTGGCCATTCAATAACGCCATTCTGGGACCGGACTCGCTCAGGTCTGCGGGGGCCGTGTCAAAGCCCTTGGCCGCGCGCGTGTCAGGCTCAGAGGTGGCGTAGCGATATTCCACCACCATATTGGGCGAGAGATGCACATCGACGGAGCCGTGCGGGCGGAGCGCGGTTACACGGTTGGCGAACTCCATGGACTGCAGATCAGCGCCGTAGGTCAAATCGATGAAGCCCGCGACCGTCATGCTGTCAGAGCTGCTCATGGCAATGGCGGCATAGGGCGAATTCTGGACGGCGGCGCCGGGCGCGGCAAAATGGCGGTAGGTCACGGTAAAGGTCGGGCGCGAATTGTCGCCGAAATCATGGGCATACGAAGCGCGCAGGACGCCGGTGGGATCGCCGGCCGAGGCGCCGATGTTGCCGTTGAACGAAAGCGTGCCGGAAGAGAACATCGATTTTTCCAGGGCGAAGGCGGTGGTGACATCGCCCGCGCTTCCAAAACCACCGGCTTCCGCGCCGGCCATGAAGGCGACGCTGGCTTTCACGGCGCGATCGCCGCCATGCTCAGAGTTATTGTGCGAGACCACAACCATGGACGCGCTGTCACTGCTGCCCTTGTCCTTCTCCAGCACTCTCAGGATGGGGCGGTTTGCCGCGGAACGCAGAGTCCAATGCCAATCGTCGGGTTCATCAGAATCGGCACGCCGGGCAGGCATAAGTTTAATGGCGTCCGCCAGCGTGTTGACGGTCAGGTTGATGATGAGGTGCGCCCCGGAACGAAGAATGATGTCCTCCCGCAGCGAAGGCAGGAAAGAGGCGGCGGTCACTTTGACCTGGTATGTGCCCGCAGGCAGGTTGTCCGCGCGATAATAGCCTCGGGAGTCAGTGAAGACGGTGGTACCCAGCATGGCGGCGGAGACAAAGACCTCCACCACCGCACCCATTTGGGGCGCACCGGAACTGTCTTTGACGTATCCCGCAATGGCTCCAACGCTAGCCGCGTGGAGCGGCGACCATGCCAACAGGACCACCAATAAACATCCGAATTTGCGGGTCATATCCACCACCTCAATAAAAGTGGAGTCCCTTTTACTGCTATTGCTGCGCTTCTATTGCGAAACCACGAACTTGGCCGTGGGCGAAATCGTCTGTTTAGATATCTGGTCGTTCACTTTGATCGTTACCTGGTATACGCCGGGATCGAGCTGACTCAACTGCAGGCTCTTGCCCAGGGTCACCTGCTCGCCAACATTGCCCATCTGGGCGGTTGTTTCCGTGAAGTCTAGCACATGCTGCTGGGTTACGGTATTCACAACTTGATACTCAACCGTGGCCGAGGGCTTATTGGTTTTCTGGTCCAGGCCAAGATTGTAGACCTGCAGCCAGAAATTGACCTTTTCTTTCTTGGTGAAAGAGGCCGGCTTGCCGTCAGACGGCTGCACCTTAGGCCGGACCTTGTTGGTGCCAATCACGAAATTGCCGGTACCGATCTCACGGGCAGGAACAGGCTCCATCTGGTCGGCAAGAATCAGCGAGGAGGCAGAAAGCTTCTCATCGCCATAGTCGGGCACAGTATAGCTGCGGCTGAAAATGCCCGTCTTGTCGCCGTTTACATCCTTCATCACCACGTCCAGGCGGTAAAGCCCGGGACGCATGGGGATCGCCTTCCAGTACAGGGAAACGTTGCCAATTTCTTTTTCCAGCAGCTCCGCCGGAATGTCTTTGTGCAGGGTCTCTTCAAAGGTCTGCACGATCTGGCCGGAAAGCTTGGTCAACTGGCCGTATACGTTCACCACGGCGCGCTGGATACCGTCTTTGTTGGCGAAGGTGAGCCCCTTTAACGGGACTTGCAGGGTGATCGGGACCAGCACCGTGTCTGAGGTCAGCTTGACGAAATCGACCTGCACGTCAAAGGGCAGCAGATTGGTGCGGAATTTGTGGGTGACCAGCTCGTTTTGCAGGTCGCGAAACTTGATGTCAGGAGCGCGGTTCAGTTTGGCGAACGTCTCCATGCGGTCAAACTGTTTGGTTTGGTTACTTCTGTTGAAAGGACCTTCACCAATGGACTCAAGGCCGCCGCGAAAACGGTCGGCTTTGTTGGCCTGTCCCATTTCTTCCATCGTAGTAAGGCCGGCGTTGGGGACGTGCAGGAGCGCGTCTTTCTTGGAGCGGTCCAGGGTCATCTGGTAGGCGCCGCAGCTGCAGTCATCGACAAATTCGATCT
>JBGPZS010000512.1:0-3199 GCA_041493865.1 Terriglobia bacterium | reverse complement strand
GTGTCTCCGCCGGCAGCGCCCGCTCCGCAGGAAGTTCCCGTTACCGCGCAGTTGCAGGCCACCTACCACGGTGATCTGCGCACTCTCGACGTTGCCGGCCTTACCCTGGCCACGCGCGCCATTCGAGTGAACGCCACGGGAGCTCTTGGTTCGGAAAAAGCCCAGGCACGCGTCTCACTGAACGCCACTGACCTGCGTGAGCTCCAACCCGCACTCGATGCTCTTGATCCCGGGGCGCGGATTCCAGTCTCGCTTGAAGGCCGCGCGTCGTTCAATGGCGTGGTTTTCGGCAAGCTGGATGCACTCTCAGCACGCGGCCGCCTGGAGCTGGAGAAGTTTGATACCGAGTTCCATCTGGCGCGGCAGCAAACGACCCAGCCAGGCAAGCCTCCGCGGCTCCACTGGGACGCGCTCTCCGGCGATCTCAACTACTCGCCTTCAGCCGTGTCACTGCAACGCGGCACCTTGCGCCGGGGCGCCGCCCAACTCGGCTTCTCCGCCAGCGCCACCCTGCGCCAGGGCGGCTTCGACGAGAACACCAGCCAGCTCAACGTGAATCTTCATGTCCAGAATGGAAACGTGGAAGACATGCTGGCACTGGCCGGAACAAGCTATCCCTTAACCGGCGTGGCGAACGCTGATGTGCAGGCCGCAGGCACTCTGCGCAACCTGCATGGCGCCGGCAAGCTGCAGATCACAAAGCTGACCGCGTACGGCGAACCCTTCAAAGGTTTCTCCAGCGATGTGCGCTTGAACGGCGCCGAAGTGCAGTTGGAAAACATGGTGCTTGCGCATAACGGCGCGCGGCTAACAGGCTCTGTGGCTTACGACGTGGAGAGGAAGAGCTACCGGTTTGATCTCACCGGCGCGAACATTGAATTTGCCAACTTGCAGCATTTTGAGCTGCCGCGTTTGACGGTGCAAGGCCAGGCCGGCTTCCATCTGACCGGCTCCGGCACTGAGGGCGCCCCGGTGATCAATGGCCAGGTCGAGCTTCGCAATATCGTGCTGAACCGTGAGACGGTGGGCAGCATGACTGTTCTGGCGGAGACGCATGGCGAAGATGTGGTCCTGAGCGGACGCTCGCATTTTGAAAATGCCGACCTCAACCTTGACGGCAAGGTCCATCTGCGCGGTGACTGGCCCGGGCAGATCACTCTCAAGTTCTCCCACCTCGATTTCGATCCGCTGATTCGCGCGTATTTTCAGGGCCAGATCACCGGTCATTCCTCCATCGCCGGCGCCATTGACATTCATGGTCCCATGAAGCAGCCAGGCCGGCTCGTGGTTTCCGGAGACGTGAGCCAGCTCTCGGCCGATGTGGAGAACGTGAAGCTGCAAAACCAAGGCCCCATTCACTTTCGCCTGGAAAATGAGGCGCTGAAGGTGGATGAGTTCCGCCTGGTGGGCACCGAGACCGATCTTGATGCGAAAGGCACGGTGCAGCTTGCGGGCGAGCACGCGCTGGACTTGCGCTCCCGCGGCCGGGTCAACCTGAAGCTGTTGCAGGCGTTCAATCCCAACCTGGTAGGGTACGGGCCGGCAACGTTCACGGTAAACGTCGCCGGCAATTCTACGCGTCCGCAACTCAGCGGAAGACTGGAACTCAACGATGCATCAGTATCATTCCTCGACCTCCCGAACGGCCTTAGTCACATCAACGGATCGCTGGTGTTTGCCCAGGACCGCATGCAGATTGAAAAACTCACGGCCCACACCGGCGGCGGCGAACTCAATGTAGGCGGTTTTCTCGCTTACCGCAACGGGCTTTATTTTGATCTGACCGCCACGGGCCACGACATCAGGCTGCGCTATCCGCCTGGCGTGAGTTCTTCCGCCGATGCCAACTTGCGCTACACCGGTTCGGCAAAAAGTTCGCTGCTTTCCGGCGACATCGTGGTCACCCGCTTTGGCATGAATCCACGCTTCGATTTTGCCAACTACCTGGCGCAGAGCAAGAAGGCGCCTGCAATCTCCACGCTGAACCCGTTTCTGGACAACATGCGCCTGGACTTGCACATTACCTCCACGCCGGAGCTGCGCGTGGAGACCTCGCTGGCCAAGCTCTCCGGCGATCTGGACCTGCATGTTCGTGGTACGGCGGCCCGGCCCGCCGTTATCGGTCGCGTCAACATCGCCGAGGGCGACATCTTCTTTAACGGCACCAAGTACCGGCTGGAGCGCGGCGATATTACCTTCAGCAACCCGCTGACCATTGAGCCAGTGGTCAACCTGGATATGTCGGCGCGCGTTCAGGGCTATGACGTCACCATCGGCCTGCACGGACAGGCGGTTGGCGGCAAGGGACTCAGCATGACGTATCGCTCAGATCCTCCGCTGGCCAATTCTGACATTATTGCTCTTCTGGCCTTCGGCCGGACACGAGGCCAGGGCGTCTACAACGCGAGCCAGCCCGGGGCGAACGCCAATGACACCGCCACGGCCTCCAACGCCATCCTGGGTGAAGCACTGAACGCCACTTTCAGTGACCGTGTGCAGCGGCTCTTCGGCGCCAGCCGCGTCAAGATCGATCCGCAGTTCATCGGCTCGGAAAACAATGCGAGTGCGCGCGTGACGATTGAGCAGCAGATTAATAACAACGTCGTGTTCACCTACATTACCAGCCTTACGCAATCGGCGGAGACCGTGATTCAGGTGGAATACAATATTGACAAGAACGTATCGATCGTCGCGGTGCGGGACCAGAATGGGGTGCTGGGTTTCGATATTCACATACGCAGGCGAAAGAAGTGAAGAAATGAACGGAAACGGGACACAGCCGTTCGCGGCTGAGCGCAGTTCCATGGTGGAACGGCAATTGCGCCAGCGAGGCATCAGCGATGAGCGCCTGCTCGCGGCCATGAGCAAGGTCCCGCGTCATGAATTCGTGGGCCCGCAGAACCAGGGTGAGGCGTACGCCGACCGCCCGGTTGCCATTCCCGAACAGCAAACCACCTCGCAGCCTTACATGATTGCCGCCATGATCCAGGCCGCGCAAATTAAGGCGGAAGACCGCGTCCTGGAAATCGGCGCCGGATCGGGTTACCAGACGGCCCTCCTGGCGGAACTTGCCAGCCAGGTCTTTGCCGTGGAGCGCCATGCTTCACTCTGTGAAGCAGCGCGGGCCACACTGGAGCGGCTGGGCTATCGCAATGCCAGGATCGTCACCGGCGACGGCTCTCTGGGACTTCCTGAAGCC
>JBGPZS010000533.1:0-2963 GCA_041493865.1 Terriglobia bacterium | reverse complement strand
GTTTGCCATGCACGGAGCACCCACCAGCGAACGCAACCAGGAAACCACGGTGAGCGCCCTGGAAACATTGGCGCGGGCGCTCTCCGGATATCCGGGGCGCAAAAACCTGATCTGGCTTTCGCAGGCGTTCCCCATCAACTTTTTTCCTGAGATCGTGCACGATGACGCCATGCCGCATTCGGGGAAAAGGACGCCTTTCCCATCTCAATATGGCCCCGGGATGGCCGGCAATCCTAATTTCAAGTCGGGCGAAACCGGCGACTTCATGGCCGCGGTGATGAAAGTGGCCAATCAACTGATGAACGCGCAGGTTGCGGTCTATCCCATTGACGCCGCGGGGCTCAGCAAGGAAGTGCGGTTCTCGTCGATTGGCACGATGCAGGTGATGGCGGAGCAGACGGGCGGTCGTGTGTTCTACAACAGTAACGATCTTGAGCTTGGCATCCGTTCGAGCGTTAACGACGGTTCCACATATTACACGCTGACCTATTATCCCGAAAACAAGACCTGGGATGGGAAGTTCCGGACGATCGCGATCAAGAGCACGCGGTCCGGAACCAACCTGCGTTACCGCCAGGGGTATTACGCAATCGATCCCGGCGCGCCGACGAACAAAAAGGACTCAGAAAAGCTGGCCAAAGATTTCAGCCAGGCGTTGGGACTGGATTCGCCGGCGTCGACAGGCGTAATCTTCCTGGCCGGCGTGGAGAAGCCGGCAACGGGCGCGCAGCCGGTCGTGGTAAGCTTCGCGATTGATCCACACACAATGGCCTTTGAACGCAAGGATGATGGATTGGAACACGCCATAGTGAGTTGCGCGGTGGCGGCGTTTTCAGAAAAAGGGTCGCTGGTGAAACAAGAGATTACCAACGTGACGGCAGCGATGAAGGCCGACGAGTTCGAGAAGATGATGAAGGGACAGCAATTTCCCTGCAAACGGACAATCGACCTTAAACCGGGCAGCTACAACCTGACGCTCGGCGTGGTAGACCGCAATTCACGCCTGATGGGCACGACCACAGGCTGGGTGAAAGTGCCGTAGGGACCCACGAATTTTTGTTGAGTACACCGAGGTTGAACATGACGCTGCCAATGAGTGGCCGGCTGAGAGTCTTTGGGGCCGCAATGTGTTTGCTGTTTGCCGCCGGTGGCAATGCACAAACTTCTCCGGCGCAGCAAAACGGTTCGGGGCAGGAGGACGCAACCAGCGCATACAAATCGCCGGCCGTGTTGCGCGCAACCACACGGCTGGTGGTGGTGGATGTGGTGGCCACGGACAGCAAAGGCCATCCGGTAGCAGATCTTGGCATTGATGACTTCGCGGTCCTGGAAGACGACAAGCCGCAGAAGATCAGCGGCTTCACTTTTCGGCACAGCAGCACTCTCGGTGAGGTCCGGCGGCAGGCCAATCGAAACCTGTTCACCAACGCTCCGCGATATTCCGGCGCCAGTTCGCTCAACGTGATCCTACTGGACTCGCTCAATGCCGAGTATCTGAGCCGCACGTATGGCCGTGACCAGCTGATCAAGTATCTGGAAAGCGGGCCGGAAATCCAGCCAACCGCCGTCTATGCCCTGGAAAACAAACTGAAGCTCCTGCATGACTTCACCGTGGACGCGAAGGAACTCAAAGCCGTGTTGGAGAATTACAAACCACAAGCGCCGACGCGCGTGGTGGACGTTTATTCGGCGGCATCGCCATTTTCCCGCAGAGGAGACTACACCACTACCTCACATACCCTTGAAGCCACGGTCAGCGCTCTGGGAGCGCTGGCACAGATTCTGGCCGGGCATCCCGGACGCAAGAACCTGATCTGGGTGTCAGCGGCTTTTCCGCTGACCATTTATCCGGAAAGTTACGGGAACAATTCCAATCCGATCGACCTGAACCCGGCGCACAGAATTGCAGAGCCGAACCCGCGGGACATTGGCAACCAGAACAATAATTCTGGTAATGCCCGCAGCTTCAGCGATGAAGTAGAGCACGTGGCCAATGCCATGATGAACGCGCAGGTGGCCATTTATCCGGTGGATTGTTCGGGAGTTGCGCAGAACAGCCGCGCTAATGCCGCCAGCACCATGCGCGTTCTGGCGGAGCGCACCGGCGGGAAAACCTACATCAATCGCAACGACGTGGATATGGGTGTTCGGACCAGCATGGACGATGGCGCCACGTATTACACGCTGGAATACTATCCCCAGAACAAGACTTGGGACGGGAAGTTCCGGGTGATCCAGGTGAAGACAACTTCTCCCGGCGCTACCCTGCGCTTTCGCCAGGGCTACTACGCTCTGAATCCCGTGGAGATGAAGAAGGACATTGAAAAGGACCTGGGCAAAAGCCTGAGTGACGCATTGAGTCCCGATATGCCCGCCTCGACCGGAGTCCTCTTTCAAGCAGGTGTGGTCCCGCCGGCAGCAAAGACAGAGCAGGTGGTGGTGAATTTCGCTATCGATCCACATACGCTGGCGTTTGAGCGCAAGGCAGACGGGCTGGCGCATGCCAGCTTGAGCTGCGCGGTGGTGGCTTACTCGGACAATGGATCGCTGGTGAAAAAAGAGATCAACAGCATTACGGCCACGCTTAAAGCCGATGCCTTTGAGAAAGTCATGCAGGGATACTTCCCCTGCAAACGAACCATTGAGTTGAAGCCCGGACATTACAATCTGACTCTGGGCGTGGTGGACCACACGTCACGCCTGATGGGAACCACTACCGCGTCCGTGACGGTGCCGTAAGCGACACCGTCTCTGGCGGGAACCTTTTACGGCCAGAGATCGTATTGAGATACTCACATGAGTGTTTTCTAAAAAAGCGCGCGGGATGGGAGACGCTCATTCCATTTGTTTCGAGCGCCTGTGTTTCGAGCACCTGTGTTTCGAGCACAAGGGCCAGCTCTTTCCATTCATTCATCGCACGCTCACGATCAAAGGCGCTGATGAGATCACAGTTAGAAAATCTG
>JBGPZS010000021.1:0-17462 GCA_041493865.1 Terriglobia bacterium | reverse complement strand
CGGTATCGATTGGCGGTTGGTCCAGTCCAGATTACGGCCGATGAGTGGATACGTGCTGACAGAGAGCATACCGATATAAGGCGCGTTGTCCTGGTCTCGCTCGAACAGCAAATCAGAGCTGACCGTGAAGAGGCGGACGTCTGGGCAAGCATGGCGAAAAAATTGGGCGAGAAATAATCTGTCGACAACATTGGTACCAACGATGCCGACATACTTGTAATGCCCACGGCGCAGTTCCGCGGCATACTTCATCAACACAGCTTCTTTGGAAAGAGGCCCTTGCGTCCGGGAGAAATCCGGGGGCTCGTCAGCAGAGTTAGGTTGTCGGTCAGCGAGAGTAAACGGAAGGTAAGTGGGACCTGCGATTGTACTGCCTTGTTGAGAAGCGGCGGCCGGCGGTTCGCTGGAAGCGGAAGCATTGCGCAAGCCCGAGATTTCGCGCGGGTAGCGGAAGCTGGTGTATTTACAGTCGCCCCTAGAGTTCTTTTCTTGCTCTGATGCGATGCCAGCGCCGCCGTAGGTAGTCGCCGCTTCGGAAAAGATCGCGACCTGGGTGGTTTTGTCGCACTGAATATTGCCGTTTTCTTTCAGCGCTCCCAGAAATTGCCACACCGCGGTCTCAGTGTCACCGAGCATAGACCTGAACGTTAGGTTCGGGGTAGGGGATGGGCTTGGTGCTAACGCTGGCGATGGGAGTTGTTCTTTTGCCTCAACGTTTTTCTCTGGAGCACATTCCCGAGAAAGGTTTTCCATCAAAGAAGGCTGATCAAGCAGGCCCTGGTTGTGGATGGCGCAGAGACTGGAAACGGTACCGCTGTATGCTGTGAAATACGGCGTGATCGCAGCGGCTGCCGGCTTTTTCTCAGGTGAAGGCGGGGGCTCGGTCAGCGCGCGCAGTGACGCTAATGACCCTGAGAACGTTGGCCCCATGATCCAGATGCGGTCACCTTTGCCGCACCCTGCAGCGGGAGCACCAGGTTTGCCGCACACTTGCTGAACATACTGAACGGCATTGCGGAATTGGCTACCGTTGATGCCGGCGGTAGAAGTGTCTGCCACCAGAAAGACGTAGAGTACTTTCGCGTGGGAATCGCCCGCCGGACCATTCCAGCGAAACAGGAGAAGTCCAGGCTGTTTTTCCTTCTCGCTGTTGTCTTTTGCTTCCTGCGGCGGATTGCTGCCCGGCACTTCTGGCTGCCAGGGCAACCAATACCGGTCCACTACATAATTCATGGACTCAGCAGATAACTGGAGCGCCTCCACGGTGCGATCAAAAACCAGCGACAAGTGGCTATGGACGGGATCGGGCACGATTGCGATCATCGCCCGCACTGGCGTTTTGTCGGGGATACACCAGAGGTTTCTGAGTTCGTCTTGCACCTCTTTCCCCTGGCCCGCACGCCGTAATGCCAGGTCCACACCGCTGAGGGAAGCCACGTTCTTGGTTTCGGACTCTGCTTTCAGAGAGGGACACTGGTCCTCAGGCTGAAGACCGGCAAAATGCTGGCGTGACGCCTTCCATGGCCCTTCCTCCGGCCATTTCTTTTTTTGCGCGTTTGGCCGCTGGGACTCGTTACCCTGTACTGCGGCAGGGCGCTCCGGCTTGCTCCCGGGTTCTGTCCTAGGCGGATTGGGCGCGCCCCCGCGAAAAAGCAGCATCGCGACTACAAGGCTTCCCGCCGCTGATCCAGCAAGACCGGGTCGTTTCAAGAATGCCATTGCTGCCCCCTTACCCCGATGACGGCAACAAGGCCTGGGCCGAAGTGCTTGATCATCATCTCAACCAATCAAAAGCGCGGGCGCGTTCAGGTCAGTAGGGGAAAAAGCACTCGCGCATACATGAGAGAACGCGGTCCTTTCATCTTCCCCTGGATTTTCCGCCCTCAATCCGCCTGCACGGCAAAAAAAAGCCTTATATACCTAGTGTTGAGAAGCTGAGATTCGTTTCATTGGAATTTGCAGGAGCTATCAGTGCTCGGCCTGGCCGAAATCGCATAAGTCGCCTGAATTCCACTGTTTGCTGACAAAGCATGCAGATCGCACAGATGGCGTGCTGCGAACCTGCTGTGGCTGTTACTCCACCCGCAGCGCTTCCACCGGATTCAGTTGTGCGGCGGTGTTGGCCGGACGGTATCCAAACAACACTCCGACACTGGTAGAAAGTAACAGCGCAAGAAAGACCGCTATCCACGAGATTGAAAGCGGAACACCGCCTTTAGCCAGGCTGGTGGCAAACCAGATCAGTCCCACAGCCATGGCAACGCCAATCATCGCTCCAGCCAGGCTGATGAATGCCGCCTCCAGAACAAACTGCATCCGGATCTCTGCGGTACGCGCGCCCAGCGCCTTGCGGATGCCGATCTCATGCGTCCGCTGGGCCACATTCACAAACATGATGTTCATGATTCCCGCGCCGGCGGTGATCAGGGTCAGAACGGCCACGGCCACCAGCACCAGGCTCATGCCCAGGGAAACGCTGTGCACGGTCTCCAGCACTGACGACAGATTCTGTACGTTATAGCGCGCCACCGGACGATGGCGGCTGTGCAGCAGGCGGTCCATCTCCGCCGTCATCACCGGCACTTCATCCGACGAGGCTGCCTGGACATAGAGGACCTGGAAAAAATCCTCGCCCGTGATCGTCTTGATGAGCGGGAAAGGCACCAGCACAGTCTCGTCTTGTATCTCTGACTGCCCAAACGTGGGCACGCCTTCCTTGAAAACGCCGATGATGGTGCAACTCAGGTGCTCCAGCTTCATCGAGTGGCCGCTCGCAGGCTCGTGGCCAAAAACTCTGCTTGCAATGTGTTCGGTCACCAGGCAGACTTTCGCGCGGGAAACAAAGTCTTCCGCGTCAAAATAGCGCCCCGACGCCATGATCAGGTTGCGGATTTTCTGGAACTCCTCTGTCACGCCCACCAGCCGCGCGCGCACCACCTTGCCGCGGAGCCTGAAGTCGAATGGGATGTCATAGGTGCCGGCGGCGGCAGATACCGTGGAAAGCGATTGCCGGATCGCAGCAAGATCACCGGGGGAGAGTTCGTCGCCGGGAACTACAGGTACGCCATTGCGGTCGAGCTGGGCATACGCCAGGTTTGCCCCGATGCCTTCAATCTGGCCCACTACGTAGGCTTTTCCCGTGGAGGCGATCGTCACCACCAGCACAATCGACGCGCTGCCGATCATCACGCCCAGCATGGTCAGAAAAGCCTTCACCTTGTCCACGCTGAGCGCGTCCAGTGCGAGCCGTATGCTTTCTCCCCAATGCATCATCGTTATACAGCCTCAGGGAATCGCGCGGTTGGTAAACAGGTAGTTGCCGGCGTTCTCGGCTACCACGTGAAGGTTGGCCTTGCCGACAAGCTTTTCCAGATGTGCGGTCTCGCTTCCATAAGCCAGCAGGTAGCAGCGCGAGGGTTGCATCCACAGCGCGTGGAACTTCGCGTCGTCGATGAACACATCCGGCGCGCCCGGCGCATACGATCCATATTCAAGGTTGTTGTTGCGACCGTTCAGCAGCAACGCGGTGCGGCCGGTATAAAAGAAGACCGAGGAAAATGCGTAATAAGAGTTCGCTTCCACCAACTGCCCGGGCGGTGATTTCATGAGGCTTTGCGCCAGCGGATAGGAACCCAGGTAACCGTCAAAGCGCACCAGCGCCAGCCGGGCTGCCTGAAAGAAGATGGCCATCCCGGCAGCAACCACCAGAACAGCTCTGCCTATGTTGTTGCGCCAGACGGCAAGTCCCAGCGCGATTCCAGCGAATGCAAGCGCGGCCAGCGCCAGCGGAAGCTTCAGATAAGCGAATGAGCTGAGCGTCAGGTCTCCCATATGGCCCATGGAGAGCGTGTAAAGTTCCGGGTGTTGCGTGAGCGCCTGGGAGATATCGCCATTGGCAGGCAGCCTCCACACCATCACTAGTGCGAACGACAACGCCGCCAGAATCAAGACCGAGACAACTTGCAAGATCCATGTTCCCGCGCGTAAGCGCGTGGCGCCTGATGCCAGTGCCGACCCAAGCAGTAAAGCCAGCGCCGGATAGATCGGCATGGAGTAGTACTCCTGCGTTGTGGAAAAGGTAAAGAACACCATGACCACGCCGGTCCAGCAAACCGCCATCAGCCTGGCCCGGCCGGCACGGGACTGTGGTCTGTATGACTCTTTCACCGCGGCCGGCAGGTATGCGGACCAGGGAAACAGCCACACCAGGTTCAGCAGCCAGAACCAAACTCGCGGCACCGTGTTGTAGTCGCGCGGGTAGCGCAGGTTCAGGAAGCGCAGAAGGTGCTCGTTAAAAAAGTAGAACCAGAAGAAGCCGCGATATTCGCCGGGGCCGCTATGCAGGGAAAACGCGAACGCGGGCGGATTTTTTGTGGCGGCCAGGATGTGCCACGGCGCGGCAACAAGCAGAGCGATGGCTGCGACCAGCCAGAGGTCCAGTTTTTTCCATGCCGCCCTGGAGAACAACTGGCGCGTGATCGCCATGTACGCGAAGCCCGCCATTACAGGAAACACCACGGCAATCAGGCCCTTCAACAGCAGTCCGGCGCCGCAGCAGAGGCCCATGATCGCCGCCCAGCGATGCGGGTGCTGCTCATCCGGTTCCAGCAGTCGCAGCCAGGCCCAGATTGCGCCGGTGATTGCCAGGGTAAGCATGGCGTCAGGAATCAGGATGCGGGTGAAAAGAAAGAGTCCTGCCGAAGTTGCCAGAATGATTCCCGCGAACATGCCCGCTTCTTCATCGAAGGCCCATCGCCCAAAGCGATAGATGGTCCAGCAGAGCAGCACCACGGCCAGAGCCAGCGGCAGCCGGGCCGCCCAGTCATGCACGCCGAACATCGCGTAAGAGGCCGCCATCATCCAGTAAACCAGCGGCGATTTCTCCAGGTAAGCAACGCCATCCAGGCGTGCGGTAACCCAATCGCCGGAGACGAGCATGTTGCGGGCGATCTGCGCCTGCACTGCATCCACGTCGTCCATCAGACGCGGCGGGCTTGCGATATTAATCAGGAAGACAAAGCAGGCTACGGCTACAACGATCCAACCTGGTCGAGCACGGCGGGGACGGCTTCGCTCGGCGCCGGTTCCCTGGTCCCCGGCCCGATGTTCCACTGCTTCATCCATAACAACAACACCATCAAACCCCATAGGTGGTACCCCAGATTCGCTTTTCGCTCCATGTGGTCGCGCAGCAGCCGCTCCACCGCGCTCCAGCGAAAGAGCTCGCTCGCGCGCACGGCTTCCTCTGAGAGCGTGTCCAGCAGCATGGGCTGAAGCACTCCGCGGAACCAATCATGGACAGGAATGTTAAAACCGATTTTTGGCCGCCGCAGCACGTTTGGCGGCAGCTTGCCCTGCATCAGGCGGCGCAGCACGTACTTGGATTGCGCGCCGTGCAACTTGAACTGCTCGGGCAGGCGCGCGGAAAAATCGACGATGCGCGGATCAAGAAACGGCGGCCGCGCCTCCAGCGAGTGCGCCATGCTCATGCGGTCGACTTTATAAAGAATGTCGTCCGGCAGATAGTAGCGCTGGTCGAACTCAAGATAACGTTGCAGGCCCGGTCCGGCGCCCATGTTGCTTAGTATCGCGGCCAGCGGGCCGGCATCAGCGAAGCGGAAGAACTCGCGCTTCTCCGTTTCCGTAAACGTCCCGTTCCAATAGACGTGGGCCATCTCCGGGGCCAGCAGCGACCCTTGCAGAAAGCGCTTTAGCTTGTACTCAAAGCTGATCTTGTCGTCGGATACCGGCAGCCAGGCAGCGCCCTTGAGGGCGGCCCTGCGCAACATTGCAGGAACTCTGCGCGCGGCCGCAGAATAGCGGTCGGCTTTGTAGGTCAGGTAGCCGGCAAAAAGTTCGTCCGCTCCTTCACCGGTCAGGACCACCGTCACCTGCTGGCTGCTCATCTGTGCCAGGAACCATGCAGGGAGGGCGCCGGCATCGGCGCTGGGCTCATCCGAATAGTAGGCAATTTTCTGGATCGCGCCCTCGAGGTCCGAGCTTTCGTCCAGATTCAATTCCGTGTGCTTGCTGCCGAAGTGGCGCGCGATCTCCTGGATGGAGTTGCTCTCATCGAAAGACCGGCCTTTGAACGTGATGGAGAACGTGCGCAACCGCGCGCTGCCCGCGTTCGCGGCATAGCGCAGTATGGTGGAAGAATCCAGCCCGCCGCTGAGCCAGATGCCTACAGGCACGTCAGAAACAAGCTGCTCGCGCACTGACTTCTCGAGCAAATCGTCCAGCTCTTCAGAGGCCTCCGCTATGGAGCGCGGAGCACGCACCGACTCTTCCTTCTGCACATAGGAGCGGACACACATGCTGTCATTGCGCCATTCCAGCACATGTCCAGGCAGGAGCTTGCTGATGCCTTCCACCAGAGTGTGGGGCGCGGGCACGTAGTTCAGGCTGAGAAAACAGTTCAGGCCTTCCAAGGAGATATTGCGCGGGACCTCCGGCTGGGCGAAGATGCACTTTAACTCGGAGCCAAAATAGAGTTCGCCTTCATGCCGGCAGTAATAGAGAGGCTTGATGCCCATGCGGTCGCGCGCAAGAATGAGTTTCCGCTCGGACTGCACCCAGATGGCGATGGCAAACATTCCCCGGAGATGGGAAAAGCATTCACTGCCCCAGCGCAGGAACGCATGCAGGATGACTTCAGTATCGCAACGGGTCTCAAAGCAAACGCCGTGGCCTTCCAACTCCTTGCGCAGTTCATGGTGATTGAAGATTTCACCATTGAAGACCACGATCACGTCGCCATCGGGGCTGATCAGGGGCTGGTCCCCGCTCTCCATGTCGATAATGCGCAAGCGGGTAGCGCCGAGCGAGATGAGTTCCGATTCGAAGCGGCCTTGATGGTCAGGCCCGCGATGCGTGAGGGATTTGAGCGCCGCGTCCATCACGCCGCGCGGCAGGCGCTTGCGCACGCGCGTATACCCGAGGATGCCACACATGGAAGTGTCGCTTTCTTCGGGCAGAAGAATGTGAGAATCTTGCCGCTCCGACGGACACACTTCTATGACCTGGTTGACTGCACGGAGTTCGCCCCTTACTCCTCGGTCAGCTCAGCCACACTCACGCAGTTTTTTCCCCACATGGTTCGAAAACGTTGTCGCGATTATACGCGTCTGTATAGTATTGCCAAGCAAAAAATTAAGAAATGTTAAGACGTGCTGAGGGTTCTTATCAAAGCAATAAGAAGTAATGTTTCTAATGGTTTGCGACTAGAAGGACATTAATAGAGTGGGGCGTTATCCCTGTATATAATGCTCCCATAATGTTCGCCAAACGATACATACAGGTGTTGTTTGCGGTCGTCGGGCTGGTCTGCCTGGCCATGGCGCAGGAATCCAGGCAGGTTTCGAATGAGGAAGCAAACCAGCACCTGACGAAGCGGGTGGAACCGCAGTATCCGAAAATGGCGGAGATCGCCCATATTCAGGGTGTTGTGCTAATGGAGATCACCATCACGGAAAGCGGCGGCGTCACCGGCCTGAAAGCGGTAAGCGGACATCCCATCCTTTTGCAATCGGCGATGGACGCGGTGGCGCAGTGGCAGTTTGCGCCGTTCCTTGAAGAGGGAAGGCCGGTTGCGGTACGCGCGCCCATTCAAGTCGATTTCTCACTTGGTCCCGGCGCGGAACTGCGGAGCAAGTACCTGCAGCAGGAAGTGGAGTGCACCAGGCAAATCCAGAACAAAATGCCTCCCCAGGCCGAAGCGGCATGCAAGCAGGCGCTGGAGACCGCAATCAAGCTGCCCAAGAGTTTTGAGTCGGACAAGATGCGCGCCTATGGCAATGCCGGCGCCGCGGCGTACAGTCTAAAAAAAACGGGCGAAGCGCTGGAGGACTTCAAGCAGCAACTAAGCTTCGCGCAGCAGGCGCTGCAACCCGGCAGTCCTCTGATGGTCCAGGTCCGCAGCAATCTTGCGCATGCTTACGAGGCCACGGGCAAGATGCAGGAAGCTGACACCGAATATACGGAGACGGAGAAAGCGCAGGCGGCTGCGCTGGCCGATCTCGAAAGCCGGCGGGAAAAGCTTAAGCCCGGCGGTTATAACGGCGTGAAGGCTTCCTATACTCACAACATGGAGATCATCCTGCAGGAGCACGTAAAGCTGCTGCGCAAAATGGGAAAAGTCCACGAGGCGCAGGCGCTGGAGCAGAAAGCAAGTTCATTGGGAGAGAGCAAGTAAAAACTAACCGGGAGCATTCATGAAGATCGGGATCCTGGGCTCGGGTAACATCGGCGGAACGGCGGCCCGGCTGTTTGTGGCCGCGGGACATGAAGTGGCGGTCAGCAATTCACGCGGGCCCGAATCGCTGAGCGAGCTGGTCAGCAAACTTGGGCCGCAGGCACATGCCATGACCATCGGCGACGCGGCCCGCTTTGGAGACGTGATATTGCTGGCTGTTCCATGGCGCACGCCGGAAGCGCTGCCGGAGCCCGAGTTGCTGCGCGACAAGACCGTGATCGACGCCATGAATCCTTATCGTCCCGATGGCGGCTTTTACGACCTTGGCGGCTCCACATCTTCTGAAGAGGTCCTCAAGCGCATTCCCGGCGCCCGGATGGTGAAGGCCTTCAACACTATTTATTACGTGCATCTGGCCAACCGCGGTCGCCACGACCTGCCTCCGGATGAACGCCACACAATTTATGTGGCCGGTGATGACGCAGAGGCGAAAAAACTGGTTGCGCGCCTGATTGAGGAAATCGGCTTTGCCGCGATCGATACTGGATCGTTACGTGAGGGCGGCCGTCTGCAGCAGCCCGATTCGCCCATCTACAACAAGACGTACAACAAACGCGAAGCCCTGGAGTTTCTGGCAAAGCTCAGGCAGCCGCAGTAGTTGGCCCCAGCACCGCGCTAATCTGTTTTGGCCAGGCAACTCTTACTCTTACCGGCGCGGGCACGATGCGGCCACGCGTCTAAGGCATTCTGTACACGTGCACTAAGGTGAAAACGGAACTTACGCTGGAGTTGCAGACTGCTAGAATGCCGTCGCATCCCCCACTTTTTAACTTCCTCAGTTATTTGAAGGTTTACTGGAGCCGTGGCAGAAGTGCGTTTGGACCGGATCAACAAGCTGTATCGCCCGCTGCTGCGGCTGGCGCGTCCGTACTGGCTCCAGCTCGCGGGCATTGTGGCGCTCAGCGTAGTAGCGGCGCCTATCTCGTTACTGCTGGCGCTGCCGCTCAAGATCGCCGTTGACAATGTGATCGGCAACCGGCCTTTGCCCCACATTCTCGGCATTTTTCTTCCAGCGTCTTTGCATGCATCCAAAGGGGCGGAGCTCTTGCTGGCCGTGGGGCTCCTGCTGGCGTTGAGCCTGATGATGAACCTGCAGGCATTTGTCTCATGGCTGCTGCAGACCTACACCGGAGAAAGGCTGGTCCTCGGCTTCCGTACGCTCCTCTTCTGGCACGTGCAGCGAATGGACCTGCTGTTCCACGATCGTCGCGGGACCAATGAAGTGGCCTACCGCATCCAGCATGATGCTCCCGCGATCCAATACATTTTTCTGCAAGGATTCGTTCCCGTGCTCAGCTCGGCGCTCAGCTTCCTTGCCCTGGTCTACGTGACCATGCGGATTGACTGGGTCATGGCCGCCATCGCCGTCTCGGTCTCACCGTTGCTTTTCCTGCTGGCGCGCAAGTCCGGGCGGCGGGCGCGCACCGGCTGGGACGGCATCAAAAAGCTCGACAGCTCCGCTATGCTGGCCCTCTATGAAGCTTTGTCTTCTATCCGGCTGGTCAAGGCATTTGGCCAGGAGCGGTTTGAGGACGAACGCTTCAAAATGCGTTCACGCCAGCGCATGATGGAGCAGGTAAAGGTGGCGTCAACCCAGGCCAGTTTTCACGTGTTGATCGCCACGATCATTGCCGCAGGCACAGCCGCCGCCATGTGGGTGGGCGTGCATCATGTCTCCGCCGGCTTGCTCACCCTGGGTGAACTCCTGCTGGTGATGGCTTACATGGGCCAGTTGTATGAGCCGCTCCGGACCATCAGCAGCAAGCTCCCGGAATTGCAATCCTGGCTGGTGAGCGTGCAGCGCGCGCTGGCGCTGATGGAAGAAGCGCCGGAGGTAATAGAGGACAGTCGCGCGCCTTCGCAGGACCGCGTCCAGGGGCATGTGAGTTTTCGCGACGTCAGTTTTGCATACCCTGCTTCGGGCCGCGCACTGGAGCAGGTTTCGTTTAATATTGCCGCGGGAGCGCGCGTGGGTATCATCGGGGCCAGTGGATCAGGCAAGAGCACGCTGGTCAATCTGCTGACTCGCTTTTACGATCCCGGCAGCGGACAGATTCTGCTCGACGGTCGCGACCTGCGCGCTTACCGGCTGAAGGACCTGCGCCGGCAGTTCGCCATTATTCTCCAGGACCCGGTGGTGTTTTCCGCCACGGTAGCGGAGAACATTGCCTATGCGCGCCCGGAAGCCAGCCGCGAAGAGATCATGGGCGCGGGACGCGCGGCCATGGCGCACGATTTCATCATGGCGCTGCCCAACGGCTATGACACGCCGATCGGAGAAGGCGGCTGCCGCCTTTCCGGCGGCCAGCACCAGCGGCTCGCCCTTGCCCGCGCTTTTCTCAAGGACGCTCCGGTGCTGATCTTTGACGAACCTACAAGCGCCGTGGACATCCACACCGAGCGGGAAATCCTGGACGCCACCGCGCAGTTGGTGCATGGCCGCACCACCTTTGTTATTGCCCACCGGCTCAGCACTGTCAGAAACTGTGATCTGCTCCTGGTGCTCAGGCAGGGCCGGTTGCAGGCGGTAACTCCTGACTTCGATCAGGCAGTCAAAATAATGGCGGATGGGCCGGCGTTGCCCGCGCCAGCCGGGGTCGAACTCGGACTTCACTTAGTGCAGTAGCCGGACAATATCGGCATACATGTTGATGCCCCAATCAAGCAAATCCCGCAGCCTTTGCCGGACGCGTACCTTCCTGATGTTGTGGCCCATCTTTTTACTCAACGTGTTATTGACAACCGCTCTCTGTGCGCAGGAAGAAGGCAAGCAGGTTTCGATGGGCGAGGCCGTAGAACATGCATTGCAGCAAAGCAGGCTTACCCTGGCCGGCGGCACGCCGTTCCATTTGAAGGCACACATTGCAGCCACGGACGGCTCACGGCCGGAATACTCGGCCGACGTGGAGGAATACTGGGCCTCACCCGAACAATGGCGGCGCACGGTGCAGTCTGCGAACTTCTCGCAAACCCTGGTGGCGAGCGGCGCCAAGCTCTCGGAGAAACTTACAGGTGACTATTATCCGTTCTGGCTGCATGACCTGGTGACCGCGCTGTTTGATCCGCTGCCCATGGCGGACCAGCTTAAGCGTCTGCGTGCCCAGCTTGAAATTCCGGAAGACTCAGCCAAATCACATTCATGCCTGAACATGCAATCGAAAGTTGGCATTGCTCCGGTACAGAATAACCTGGCTTTTGTATTTTGCTTTACCGGCCAGAAGGGACTGGTGCAGGCGGTGCTTACACCTGCTTATCGCGCGCAGTTTGCCGGCTACCAGCCATTCAAAAACAAATTGGTTGCGCGGACCATCTCAGCGCAATTCGCGCCCGGGCTTACCATCACGGCAAAGATCACGGAACTCACGGAGATCGCCAAGCTGGAGGAGTCTTTGTTCGCGATCGAGAACCCCACATCCGCAAACGAGCAGATGAAAACCAGTCAGGTGGGCGAAGACTCAGCCCGCGTGCTTGCTCTGAACACTCCGGCAATGGTGTGGCCGGCGGTGCGCGAAGGAAAAACTTCCGGCGTGATGAGCGTGTACATTTCCAACGATCGCGCGGGGCACGTGCGCGAGGCGTGGCTTTTGGCCTCGGACAATCCCGGGCTGGACGACGCCGCTCGCGACCAGGTGCTCCGCTGGCAGTACAAACCTTATACCAACGGCGGTCCCTCACAGATGGAAGCGGTGCTGACCTTCGCCTTCACAACGCGTATTGAGAATCCCATACCTGTACTCAAAGACGCGGAAGCCCGCAAACTGGCCGCGCGTGTGGTGGAAGCGGTGATCGCGTCCGGCAAAGCGCGCAAAGGAACCAGGTTCACTCTGCGGGTTTCCGTGGACGAAACTGGAAAAATGCAGAGCGTCCAGAACCCGAACAACGTGGCGCCGGCGCTTTATTCTGCCGGATCGGCTGCGCTGAAGAAGTGGCGCTTCCGTCCCTATATAAATAAAGGCAAGCCCGACCGCTTTTACGCTGACGTTACCTTTCAGGTGAGCTGACGTCGCTAGATAAGAATCCACCAATCCAGAAACTGCTTTATGCTTTCTGCATTCACGATGGGACTAGACCAAAACTAAGAAATAACTTAAGTGCGCATGGTACGAATTTTAGCTGCCGCGCGGATATACTTGGAAACAAGGAACCCCTTGGCAAGTGCTTTCTGAGAAACCTAGCTTGTCTCCCAGCCCTGCAAAGGGTGTCTTACTTTGCATCGATAACGCTGTGCCTGTACTTGAGGTCCTTGCCTGCGTGCTGGAAGACTGCGGATATTCGGTGCTCATTTCTCCGTGCGCGAGGCATGGGTTGGGTCTTTTTGAGACGAAGCAGATTGACCTGGTGATCCTCGACTACGACATGCCGGGGATGAACGGGTACTCAGTGGCGCTGGAGATGCGACGGCTCAAGCCAACGGTCCCGATCATCATGAATTCGGCCGCTGAGCTTCCCCAAGAGGCTTTGCAGGTCTTCGATGCCGTGGTGGTCAAGGGAGCAAGTTACCACCCCCTGGTCTCAGAGGTAACTCAGATCATGGCCTCTTCGCGGGCGGGTGCTGAAATCGTAAGCACAGAGCCAAGTAGCCGTCCGTAGAGCTGCCCCTTGCCAGGAAATTCAAGGTTGACCTTTCCTGCGCCGGCCTGTCTAATCTCCCATAGACTATCTATGAAGGAAATCTATGGTACGCATTGCGGCGAAAAATGAACTGCTCCCGGGAACGCTGGACATGATGGTCCTGCACACGCTGACCCGCGGCGCCATGCACGGATACGGAATCGCACAGCACATCCAGGAAATCTCCGACGAAGTGTTGCAGGTGGAAGAAGGCTCGCTCTACCCCGCGCTGCAACGCCTGCTGGTGAAAGGCTGGGTGAAAGCCGAGTGGGGAACATCAGAGAACAACCGGCGCGCGCGTTACTACACGATCACCAGCGCAGGCAGGAAACAGCTTGGCGTAGAAGCGGAGAACTTCAGCCGCATGGTGCACGCGATTGGGCGCGTGATGCGGACGGCATAGGGAGGCCAGCCATGGCGAAATTGAGTGAATTGTGGCGGCGGACCGTCTTTTCCTTCCGGCGCGGCAAAATGGACCGCGAACTGGCGGAAGAGATGCAGCAGCACGTGGAATTAAAAGCACGCAAGAACATGGCCGCAGGCATGGCGGAAGAGGAAGCCCGCTACGCCGCGCAGCGGCAACTGGGCAACGCGACCCTGCTTGAGGAAGAGGGCCACGCCACGCGCGGGTTTCCGCGCATGGAGACTTTCCTGCAAGACGTCCGTTACGGCGTGCGCATGCTGCGCAAAAACCGCGGGTTTGCCCTGGTTGCCGTGCTGACGCTGGCGCTGGGCATCGGCGCGAACGCGGCCATCTTCAGCATTGTGTACGGCGTGTTGCTGAAGCCGCTTTCCTACTCCGGCGGGGAACGCACGCTCCGGATCTGGCAGGCGGTCCCCTCCAGCGGGTTCACGCAGTTGGGCATGACGCAAGCGCAACTGGTGCGCTTGCGGGAACAAAGCGGATCTCTGGAAGCGGTGGGCGCCTACGTGTACCGCCAGGTGACGCTGACCAACCAGGAAAATGCAGAACGGATTCGATCTGCGTTTGTAAGTGCCGGCGTGTTTGAGTCGCTGGGCGCGCAGCCTGCGCTTGGCCGCAGCTTCCAGCCGGGCGACGAAGAGCCAGCCCGCAGCCAGGTGACGGTGCTGAGTTACATGACATGGCAGCAGAGGTTTGCTGGCGACAACAACGTTCTGGGCCGGACCATGAAACTGAACGGCAATCTCTACACCATCATTGGAGTGATGCCCGCGGGATTCCGGCTTCCCGAAGATTCAGGCGGCGCGCAATCGGTGGAGGTATGGAATGCCATGCCCATTGACACCGCCAACCTCAACTGGGGCAGCTACAGCTTTAATCCGGTCGTCAGGATGAAGCCGGGCATTGATTTGGCGCGGGCCACGTCCGAGATTCAAACGGTGTTTGCACGAGTCCGCCAGGAACGACCTTCCTCCGCCATCAATGATCCGGGATACTCAATTCAAGTGTTGCGCTTGCAGGATGATCTGGTGTCGCCGGTACGCACGGCATTGTGGGTCCTTCTGGGTGCTGTAACCGCGGTGCTTTTAATCGTGTGCGCGAACGTTGCCAGCCTGCTGCTGGCGCGGTCCGTGACCCGGCAAAAAGAGATGGCTGTGCGTTCCGCGCTGGGCGCCAGCCGCCTGCGCCTGGCAAGGCAGATGCTGACGGAGAGCGTGCTGCTGGCGCTGCTCGGCGGCGCTGCCGGACTGGGACTGGCGGCCCTGAGCCTGCGGCTGATTCTTCGCATGGCGGCAAGCCAGGTGCCACGACTGAATGAAGTTACGTTGAACGTCCCGGTACTGCTGTTCACGCTGGCGATTTCCGTGATTGCCGCGCTCTTCTTCGGCATGGCGCCGGCGATGCAGGCGATGCGGCAAAACCTGAACAGTTCGCTGCGCGATCAGGGACAAGGCGTCTCCTCAGGCAGCGCGAAACACAGGCTTCAGAGGCTTCTCACGGTGGGCGAAGTCGCGATGGCCCTGGTGCTGGTGATCTCTGCCGGCCTGCTCTTGCGAAGCTTGAACCGGTTGCTGGCCATCAATCCAGGATTCGATCCCGGCAATGTGCTGACGGCGCAGATCAATCTTCCGGCCACGCAATACATTGACGGCGCCCATGCCGCAGGTTTCTATGATCAGCTCATACAGCGGGTACGTGCGCTGCCCGGAGTTACGTCAGTGGCGGCGATCGGCGGCTTGCCGCTCACCGGTTCGGGCGGAGATACCGTATTCCAGATTGAAGGCCGTCCTGAAGGAGCCGGTCCCACGGATTCCGGCGCTCATCCGGCGACCAATGCTTTCGGGCACTTCTACTATTGGCCGGTGACAGCAAATTTCTTCAGCACCATGAGAATTCCCCTGCTCCGCGGACGCGCGATCCAGGACTCTGACACGGCTGCTTCGCCTCCGGTGATCCTGATCAATGAAACCATGGCGCGTAGTTTCTTCCCGCAGGGAGATGCAGTGGGGAAGCGCGTGCGGCTTTTTTTCAGCGACACGAAAACCGGGCCGTGGGTCCAGATTGTGGGGGTGGTGGGCAACATTCCGCTGCGGCAATTGAATGAAGAAGCGCAACCGGAAGCGTATGTGCCCAGCGTACAGAGTGCGGTAACAGCGGACTGGAATTCTCCGGTGCGGACGATGGTGGTACGCAGCACGGCGGACCCCATGACACTGATCAACTCCCTGCGCGCAGAAGTTAGCGCGCTCGACCGCGGCGTGCCTGTCTCTTTACTCCAGACCATGGACCAGCTTCTGGACCAGAGCGTGGCCCAGCCGCGATTCAATGTGGTGTTGCTGGGTGTTTTTGCCGCGGTCTCACTAGTATTGGCGGCCATCGGTATTTATGGAATTCTTTCCAATGGCGTGCGCGCTCGGACGCAGGAAATCGGCATCCGCATGGCGCTGGGAGCGGAGAAGAGCGCGGTGCTGCGACTGGTGGTGGGGCAAGGTATACGCCTGGCGCTGCTGGGCGTGGTCGTCGGTCTGGTGGCAGCCGTCCTCTGTACCAGGTTCCTGTCCGGCATGCTGTACCAAATCCGGCCGTTGGATGTGGGCACGTTTGCCGGCGTTTCCCTGGGCCTGCTGGTTGTGGCCGCGCTGGCCAGTTATGTGCCCGCACGCCGCGCCGCCAAGGTGGACCCAATCATCGCTTTGCGGCATGAGTGAGAACAATATGAGATTGAATGAGATCTTCCATCGGGTCCTGTTTACTCTAAGACGCCGGCAAATGGACCTCGAGCTGGCGGAAGAGATGCGCCAGCATCTGGAGCTGAAAACACGGCAGAACATCGCCACGGGCATGGGCAAGGAAGAAGCGCGCTACGCGGCACAACGCCAGCTTGGCAACTTGACCCGCATGGAAGAAGAGAGCCGCCAAAGCTGGGGCTTTCCTTTCCTGGAAAGCCTGGTGCAGGACGTGCGTTACGGCCTGCGCGGATTGCGCAAATCTCCCGGCTTCAGCGTGGTGGCGGTCCTTACTCTTGCCCTGGGCATCGGCGCGACCACGGCCATCTTCAGCGTGGTAAACACCGTGCTGCTGCGTCCGCTGCCTTACAAGGATTCACAGCGGATTGCGCGCATTCAAACCATCTCTCCCATGTTCCCGGAGTTTCAACTGGGCGAATCGATACCCGACTTTAATGACATCAAGTCCGGCGCCCGCTCTTTTGAAGCTCTGGCTGCGTATCAGGAAAAAGCGGTCAATTTGACAGGGCCGGGCGAGCCGGAACAGATCGCCGTGGCAACTATTTCGAGCGCATTTCTTCCTCTGCTTGGGGCCTCACCGGCGCTCGGCCGCGGCGTCCTGGCGGACGATGAACAGCGGAAGAGTGGCGACGTGGTTGTGCTGAGCCATGGTTTGTGGCGCGAGCGCTTTGCCTCCGATCCCAACGTTGTGGGCAAGTCAATCACACTGGAACGCAAGCCTTACACGGTGATTGGCGTGATGCCCGCCGGCTTTGAGTTCCCGCAAAAGAGCACCGCCGCGTGGACACCGCTCATCCTCACCCCGGAGAACAGCAAGCGTGGGGACTGGTTTTTTAGTGTGCTGGTAAAAGTCCGGCAGGAACAAGGTATGCAGACGGCCCAGACCGAATTGGACAACCTGGCAGCCAGGCTTTCCGGCCAGTATCCCAAGGAGGACAAGGGTATTCAGTTCAAGCTGACTCCGCTGCAACAGCAAGTGACCGGCGGAGCCAAGTCAGGACTCATGTTGTTGCTGGGAGCAGTAGGGTTCCTTCTGCTGATTGCATGCGCCAACGTGAGTAATCTGATCCTCTCGCGCGGCCTGCAACGGCAGAGCGAGATCGCGGTCCGCGCGGCGCTGGGCGCCAGCCGCCCGCGCATTTTGCGGCAACTGCTGGTTGAGAGCCTGGTCCTCTCTTGCCTGGGCGGAGCGGCAGGCATGCTGGTTGCCGTGTATGGCGTGGACGCGTACCGGGCGCTCGCGCCGGCGGACGTACCCCGCCTGAACGAACTGCATGTGGACCCGGCGATCGCGTGGTTTGCTCTGGCTCTGTCTTCTGTGGCGGGTATTTTGTGCGGATTGGCGCCGGCGTTTCATACGTCCCGGCCTGATCTGAACCTGGCCTTGAAGGAACGTCTGCCAAGCGGCGCTGCGGCGCGCCGGCGT
>JBGPZS010000489.1:0-3408 GCA_041493865.1 Terriglobia bacterium | reverse complement strand
TGCACGGCTTCTATTACAAGCCGCGCATCAGCAAAAAATTTCTGGCGGAGCACGCGAGCGGATTGATTGGCCTGAGCGGCTGCCTGGCGGGCGAAGTCTGCGAGAACCTGCTGGCGGGGAAGTTCGATGCCGCGCGCGGGGCAGCCAGCTCCTATCGAGAGATCTTCGGCAAAGATAATTTCTTTATGGAAATCCAGGACCAGGGGCTCCCGGAAGAGCACCGCATCCACGCCGATCTCTTTCGACTGGAAAAAGAGCTGGGCATCCCCATGGTGGCCACCAATGACAGCCACTATCTCTGCGAAGATGATGCCCACGCGCAGGACGTGCTGGTCTGCGTGCAGACAGGCAAGTCCGTCAATGACACGAACCGCCTCAAATTCCATGGCAACCAGTTCTTCGTCAAGAGCGCGGACGAGATGGCGCGGCTCTTCTCCGGACGCGAAGACGTGCTGTCGCGAACGCTGGCCATTGCCGAGCGCTGCAATTTCAAGCTGAACAAGGTCAAAAATCCGTTCCCGGAATTTACGGTGCCCGATGGCTACACCTTGGACAGCTACTTTGAGCATGTGGCGCGCCAGGGCTTTGCCCGGCGATGGGAGAGCTTGGGGCAGCTTGAGGCCGCGGGTCGTCTAAAGAAGGCGCGCGTGGACTACGATCAGCGGCTGGCGCGTGAGATCGCCATCATCCAGCAGATGAAGTTTTCCGGATACTTTCTGATTGTCTGGGACTTCATCCGCTACGCCAGGGAGAATTCGATTCCCGTCGGCCCGGGGCGCGGTTCGGCGGCAGGCGCGCTGGTGGCTTATGCCATGGGCATCACCGATATCGATCCACTGCAGCATGAGCTGCTGTTTGAGCGCTTCCTGAACCCGGAGCGTGTCTCGCTGCCCGACATCGACATTGATTTCTGCATGAACCGCCGCGGCGAGGTGATCAATTACGTCACGCAAAAATACGGGCGCGAGAACGTAGCGCAGATCATCACCTTCGGCACCATGGCGGCCAAAGCGGCCATCAAAGACGTGGGTCGCGCCATGGACATTCCCTATACCGACGTTGATCGCATCGCCAAGATGGTCCCGGCCACGCTGAACATCACCATCGATCAGGCGCTCGATGACTCGCCTCCTCTGCAGGAGGCCTATGACAAAGAGATGCAGGTGCGCGAACTGATTGACACGGCGCGCAAGCTGGAAGGTCTGGTGCGCAACTCCGGCGTGCACGCGGCTGGCGTGGTGATTTCACCCATGCCGCTCACTGACCTGTTGCCGCTGCATAAGACCAAGAACGACGAAATTGTGACCGCCTACGACATGAAGGCGGTGGAGAAGATGGGCCTGCTGAAGATGGATTTCCTGGGGCTCACCACGCTCACCATTCTTGATGACGCGCTTAAGCTGATCGCGCAACGCGGCGCGGCCATCGATCTGGAAAAAATTCCCCTGGACGACCAGAAGACCTACGAGAGCGTCTTTCACACCGGATTGACCTCAGGCATCTTCCAGTTTGAATCGGGCGGCATGACTGACGTGCTGCGGCGCTACAAGCCCAGCTCGATTGACGATCTGACGGCGCTCAACGCGTTGTACCGTCCGGGGCCGATCCAGGGCGGCATGATCGATGACTTCATTGACCGCAAATGGGGACGCAAAAAAGTTGAGTACGAGCTGCCGCAACTGGAAGAGCTGCTCAAGGAGACGCTGGGCGTGATCGTCTACCAGGAGCAGGTCATGCAGATCGCCAACGTGCTGGCCGGCTACTCACTGGGTGAAGCCGACCTGCTGCGTCGCGCGATGGGAAAGAAAATCGCCAAAGAAATGGAGGACCAGCGTGACCGTTTCGTGAAAGGCGCGGTGGAGCGCGGATATCCGGACAAGAAAATCGTCAAGATCTTTGATCTGATGGAGCAGTTTGCCGGTTACGGCTTCAACAAGTCGCACTCGGCGGCTTATGCGCTGCTGGCCTACCAGACGGCCTACCTCAAGACGCATTATCCGGTGGAGTTCATGGCTGCCTTGCTGACCTCGCAGATGGGCAATACTGACAACGTGGTCAAGTACATCAACGAGTGCCGCCAAATAGAGATAGCGGTGGAGCCGCCGAACATCAACGTGAGCGACTCCAACTTCACGCCGCACGGGAGTGCTATCCGCTTTGGGCTGGCGGCGGTCAAGAACGTTGGACGCAACGCCATTGACTCGATCACCGCGGCGCGCAGGGAGCTTGGCCACTTTGCTTCGATCTTTGAGTTCTGCGAGAAAGTCGACCTGCGGCTGCTGAACAAGCGCGTGCTGGAATCTCTGATCAAGGCCGGCGCCATGGATGACTTCGGCTATCGCGCGCAGATCATGGCCGTTCTGGATAAGGCCATCGAGCGGGCGCAGAAGACCCAGCGTGATGCGGAACTGGGCCAGCACGGACTCTTCGGCGTGTTTCAGGAAGAACAGTCAAACGGCGCCGGGGAGAAGCTGCCCAGCGTCCCTGAGTGGGACGAACACCAGCGCCTGGCCAACGAAAAAGAGGTCCTGGGCTTCTTCATTACCGGGCATCCGCTGGAGAAGTACAAAGAAAAGCTTGAGGATTTTCGCGCGCTCTCGGTTGAAGCCATCGCCGCCATGACCACAGGGACCGGCCGTGATGAGATCAACACCGCGGGCATGGTCTCCAACGTACGAGTGCTGAAGTCGCGCAAGGGCGATCTCTACGCGCAGGCGGTCATGGAAGACATGACGGGCACGATTGAAGCCATCATCTTCCCCGAGGCCTACAAGCGGCTGCAAACGATCCTGAAGCAGGAGATCCCCATGCTGGTGCGGGCCAGCGTGCGCGTGGAAGAAGGATCGAACCCGAAGATCGCCATCAGCCAGTTGACGCCGCTGGAGGAAGCACAGCCCAAGTTGCCGCGTTCCATCCGCATCCGCGTGCCTCTGGAGACCGCTACGGAGGCCACGGTGGACGCATTGCAGGCCATCTGCCATGAACGAAAGGGCGAGGCCAAGGTATTGTTTGATGTGGAACGTAGTGGCGACTTCATGGTGGTGATGGAAGCGGACGGATATAATATCTGTCCAGACCGCAATTTCATTGCACGCGTGGAAGAATTGTGCGGCAGAGGCAGCGTCAGGATCATTGATTGACCATGGACCCAGCAGTCAAAGCGCAGCGGCAGTTAGAGGTCATCGAAGAGCAGGTCGCGCTGCTGGAAACGCGCGCCAGTGGCGACCAGGAAGCGCGCCTGCAACTCAAGCACCTGCAACATCAGATCAATTTCCTGCGCGAACAAATCCGTCTCCACATCAATGCTTGGCAGAAGACGGAGCTGGCGCGGCATTCGCAGCGGCCGTTCACCATGGATTACGTGGAACGGCTGTTCACCGACTGGAGTGAAGTCCATGGCGACCGCGG
>JBGPZS010000235.1:0-6302 GCA_041493865.1 Terriglobia bacterium | reverse complement strand
TGCCTGCAAAGTGTTTCCTGGTCGCCATCCCCGACACGATCTCCAGCCAACGGAAAGATGGGTGAATCCATCTTCATCGCCGCTGCGTGATCTGGAGAACGTGAATTAGCCGCAGTTCCAGAACGGGAAATAGCGTCTGAGCAGTTTTGCGCAGCCGCTCGGGCGTGCGAAAGCTAGAATTGCTGTGTTTGGGAAGGACACAATGTTAAGAAAACTGCTTGTCGTTGTTCTTTTTCTGGCAGCGGTTGCTGCTGTTGCGGCAACCACTGACGCCAACTCACAGCCGACGACGGCCACTCCGGACATCAAGTCCTATCTGATGCCGGACCTCTCGTTCAAGAGCGTCTTCTCGCTCGACCTGCAACCATCTGAGGTCCTGGCAGCTCAGCCTGACACCGTGGCGGCCGCTCCTCCAAAGAAGTTCGGGACCTGCCGGTGCAGTTGCGGTTCTCCCTGCGCGACCAATGCCGACTGCGGTGGCGCAAGCTGTGATCCGTTCATCACTTGTTGCAACGCGCGCAAAGCGCCAAACCCGGAATCCAGATGGTTTACCCGGAGCTTCGAGTTCTCCTCCCACAAGACAGCTCAGCCTGACGCAATCCTCAAGGAAATTGTCAAAGCGGAGTGCAAGTAGTCTTTTAGAGTCTCCGGCGCGTGCTACAGTGCCGCCGGAGGCCTGTTACTTTAACTGCCTGTGAAACGTTCCCGGGTCGCCATCTCCCACACGATCTCCCGCCAGCGGAAAGCCGGGTGAGTCCATTTTCATTGCCGTCGCGTGATCTCCCTGCATGACAAATGAAATGTGCGATGCCGGTGACGACCGCAGAGCAAAGCTGCCATCATCCTGTTTGAGCAAACGCTCCGGGCCTTCGCCCAGCGGTTGGATCATGAGCCGTCCGTTTTCATCGAAGACTCGATACGTCCGGCGATATTGCGCGAACGAATCGTGCAGGTTGGGCGTGACGCGGTCGAGCTTGAGCACAAACGTTCCGGCAACCTGTTTGCGCTCGGCCTCTGAGACGGGCTTGTCAGCAAGTGCGGCTTCGGCGGCGGGCGCAGGAGCGGGAAGCGCGGGCAGGCCGAGAATCGCGCGAGCCAGGGCGCGCGTGATGGCGTAAGCATTCTGGCCTTCGGTGTTGGTGAGCACAACAATCGTGAGCTGGTCTTCAGGAAAGTCATAGAGGCTGCCGCTGTAGCCGAGCAGCGAGCCGTGCTGGCCGATACGGCGATGATCTTCTTCATGATTCAGGATCATGGCGAAGCCGTATTGCGCTTTGGGATCTTGCGCGGACATTTGGGCGGCAGCGCCTTCAGCGGTGGACATGAGCTTGAAGGTCTCCGGGCGGACAAGGTTCTGGGCTTTGATCGCTCGCCACAGCTGTAGCAGATCGCCCACGGTGCTGCAGAAACGCAGGTCAGAGTTGTACGCCATGCCGTTTTCGTTGGCCGGGACATAGCTTGCGCCGGACCTGCGATATGCATGGCTGAGGCCGTGGACGAGGGTGAAATCGTCACAATACGTGGTGGATTTTACTTCGGCGGGCTTGAAGATGTTTTGCTGCACGTAGTCAGGGAAGCTTTGACCGGTGACGCGCTCCACGATGGTGACCAGAAGCTGAAAGCCGGAGATGGACCAGTCCCATTTCTTGCCCGGCTCGTTGACCCAGTTCTTGCCGGCGTAAAGCGCCATTACTTCGTCCAGCGCTTTGGGCTGGCGGCTGGTGGCTTCAATGGGATCGCCGAGATAGTGATAGTCGACGATGCCGGAAGTGTGGTTGAGCAGCTGTCGAATGGTGACGTGATGCCCTTGCAGAGGAAATTCCGGAATGAATTTGGAGATGTCGTCATCCAGCGAGAGCTTGCCGCGCTCCACCTGTTGCATCACGGCGATGCCGGTGAAGGGCAGCATGGGCCCGACCACGTGGTACACGGTTTCTGCGCTGGCAGGCGCGTCTTTTGTCGGCACTTCGAGGCCGAGGTCGGCAAAGCCGTATGCCTTGTGTAAGAGGATGCGGTCACCGCGCGCGACCAGCACGGAAGCGCCAACGACATGCTCCTGCGTGATGACCCGTTTGACGATAGCGTCGAGATCGGCGGCGGAGCTGGGGCCTTGCAAGGCTTTGGCTTCGACGGTGCAGAGAAATGACAGGGCAAGAGTGAGAATCGCTGTCTTTAGCATGGCTGACGTGTGCATGGCTAGCGATTATAGCTGCCGTGTCCACATTGGTCGTCTGTGCCATGATTTAAAATTGTGCTCACATGAACTCATTCGACGCATTGTTAGTCGTCTCATTTGGCGGGCCGGAGAAGCGGGAAGATGTGATGCCGTTTCTGGAAAACGTTTTGCGGGGGAAAAACGTTCCGCGCGAAAGAATGCTGGAAGTGGCCGAGCACTACTACCACTTTGACGGCCGCAGCCCCATCAACGAACAGAACCGTGCGTTGATTGCCGCGCTGGAGCAGGAGTTCAAGGGCCACGGCATCAAGATGCCGGTCTATTGGGGAAACCGCAACTGGCATCCGTTGCTACCGGACACGCTGCGGCGGATGCAAGCAGATGGCGTGCGCCGTGCGGCGGCGTTTGTGACCTCGGCGTTTGGAGGATACTCAGGTTGCCGACAGTATCGCGAGGACATTGCCAAAGCGCAGCAGTCGGCGGGAGTGCAGGAGATGTCACCCCAGTCCGGAGACCCCGCTTTAGTCATCGAAAAACTGCCGAACTTCTGCGATCGCCCAGAGTTCATTGCCGCCATGACGGAGCGCGTTCGTGCCGCGATGGCGCAACTACCAGGGGCCGAGCAGCTCATCTTCACTGCCCACAGCATTCCCGTGAGCATGGCGGAGACATCGCCTTACGTCCGGCAACTGACAGCGGCAAGTGAGCGTGTGGCAGCAAATTGCGGTGCAGGGAATTGGACGCTGGTTTACCAGAGCCGCAGCGGCCCGCCGTCGCAACCGTGGCTGGCACCCGATATTTGCGATCATCTGCGGGCGCAGTACGCGGCCGGGGTCCGCAGCGTGATTATCTGTCCGATCGGCTTTATTTCAGACCACATGGAAGTCTTGTACGACCTGGATACCGAAGCGCTCACGGTTTGCGGTGAGATGGGAATGAAGATGGTCAGAGCGGGCACGGCGGGGTTACATCCGAAAGTGATCAGCATGGTGTGCGACCTGGTGATGAACGCGCAGACCACGCCGGTGCTGGCGTACTGCGAGCCGGGTTGTTGTCCCACGCCGCAGAGGCCCAAACCATCGGGTGATCGGGTCATCGGATGATCGCCGTGATCGGCAGGCAAACCTAATTGGCCCGCGCGCCAACTCTGATCAGTGTTTTATCAGTGGTCGGATGCCGATTGTGTGCCGTCAGGGCTTGTGCACTTAAAGTTCTTTGACAACTGGATACAGTAGAAATCTAGCTCTTCGCGACTGAGCTAGCTTCTTGCATGCCGCTGAAGCTGTCCGCCAGAGCGTCTTCACAGGTGTGTTCGATCACCGACCGGTAATGCTCTCCCAGGAACACGCGCAGGCGGGCGGTATCCATGGTGCTGGAGCCAAGAAGGTAGGGAAGGGCCTCAGGCGGGATATCGGAAACGCCCAGGTCCCAGAGCAGGCGCAGCGCTTGTTTGCAGATTGCCTTGGCGGGAACGCGCTGGACTTCGATCTTGGCGATGTCAATGCAACGGCGCAGCGCCAGCGGATCGCCGCGTCCGGCAACGTTGAGCACAGTCAATTTCGGGTCAGCCAGCTTGCGGCGCAGGATATGCGCGATCAGCCGGGCCACGTCATCCACGTGGACAAACTGGAATTTGTGCTCCAGGTAGTCCCCGCGCGACGGCAGCCACAGCGGCAGGCGCTTGCCCTGGCGTCGAAGCCGCTCCGCCAGGCGTCCTTTGCCTCCGGGAATGCCGCGCAGCACGCCCAACTGATAGTTTTGTACGGTTGCGCCGGCATAGACGTGCGGCCGGAGGATGTACGTCTTGCACTTCATGCCTTTGGCACGCGCCTGTACCGTGTGGTCGGCTTCCTGCTGATGCAGTGCGTAAGGCAGGCTCTGCGCGTTCAACGGCGCATCTTCCGTGGCGGGCTTGGTGAGTTCCGGGCCGTAGACCAGCGCGCTGCTGGGAAAAATGAACTTGTCAATGCCGCCCAGCATGCGGTTGTGCTCGGCAATGGCCTCGGTGACCCGGCTGGTTCCGGCAACATTCATGAGCCACATGCGCTTCTTGTCGATCACGCCGGTGCGCAGGGGATCGAGCACGAAAGCCAGATGCGCCACTGCTTCCGGACGGTAAACGCGCATAAGATCCAGCAATTGATCGCAGGAGCGTTCTTCGGCCAGGTCGATTTTTTCAAAGTGCGCGATGGAAGAGGGACCGTCCAACTCGCGGATGTCGGCGCCGATTACCTTGAAGTCCGGCAGTTGGGTGAGCAGACGAAGTCCCAGATTGCCTGAGACTCCGGTGATCAGCACTGTCGGTTTTTGCGGCATGGCTATTTCGGCGGAGCGGAATTTTGCGGCGCTGGACGGGAAGCGGCGGCGCCGGAGGTTGCTGATGGCGCCGTTGCAGGCGCCGTGGGACGTGGTTGTGGCGGGCGCGGTGGCGGCATCATGAGCGGGGTTCCCGCGGACTTGGGGCCAAAATATGTGTCGTTGAAATCCGTATGGATGGGATCGAGCACGGACTTGTTGGCGACGTCAAGGTTCTCCTTGTGGATCACCGCGACGATCTCATTCTTCGCCTGGGCCGGCGTCAGGGTCTCCCGGCCTTGCAGTTTATAGAATTGAAAGCCCGCAGGCTCGGGCTCCACTTTGGTGACCTCGCCCGGCTTCAGCGCAAAGATTTCCTGCTCCACGGCGGGCGGGAATGTTCCCCGCCGTTTCGTGCCCACGTCAGTATTCAGTGAAGGCGGGGCCAGTCCCAGGGTCTTGTAGGCTTCCTGCTGGAGTTTGTCGAGATCCTCGCCATTGGCCGCACGCTCACGCAGGACATTGGCCACCTGTTGCGCACGCTGTGCGAAATCGTCCAGCCCTTCGCGTGGCGCCTTCGGATTTACGCGCGGAACAAAAACGCGGCCCAGCTTTACCTGCTCGAACCTGGCAACGTTCTTGTCATAGTAAGCCTTGACGTCGGCGTCAGAAGGGGTGCGATATTTTTCTTCCAGAGTCTTGCGATATGCTTCTGACAAACTGTTCAGGCGCACCACGCGCATCAGTTCCTGGAACTTTGGATCTTTATCGAGGCCCAGTTTTTCCGCGGCATCAGCGAACGCCAGAATCTGCACGTAACGCTCAGCCATGTTGCGGATGGCGACGGCAGGCATCGGAGCGCCGCTCTGGTTTACGGCCGCTACTACCCTTTCAAATCGTTCTTTGGTCAGCACCGTCGCGCAAGAATCACCGTTCTTTGCCGGCGAGTCAGGGCAGAAACCATGAATAGTAATGACCGCTTCACTGGCCCCAACCGCTTCCGGGTGGGCGCCGGATTGCGCCGGTGTGTTGTTTCCGGACGGGCTGGCGGGTTGTGCCGGCGGCTGGCTCTGCGTACTTTGTGCGGGCGATGCCGGCGCTAGCGACTGCGCTCCTGCCGTTGCGGCGCATAAGACAAGAATCACGAGACTTCGCATTATCCTGAATGACCTTCCTAGTAATCGATGAAAGAAAGGGGAGTAACGTCATCGTAACATAAAGATTTGCTCCCCAAAGCGGCTGGCAGCGCTCCGTCGGGCAGAGACTTCCGGGTCTGGTCTGCCGGGCATCCTGTGTGTTTCACCGCGTTGCGCAGCAGCCGCGACGCTTATCTGGGTGGATTTGGCGGCGCCGGCTGGCCAGCGGGAACCCCAGCCGGGACCGGCGGCCCAAAGTATTTCTCGTCATAGGTGGCGTGCACCGGTACGTTCAGCTCTTTGGTTTTTTCATCCATCTTCCGGCGGAATACCTCCTGCGATATCTCCGCCTTTACACTGTCGAGCGGGACCGTCTGCCGGCTGTCCACGCGATAAACCAGGTAGCCGTTGGCATCGTCGATGCGAAACACTTCGCCCGCCTGGTGGGAGAAGATTTCCTGGTCCAGTTTCGCAGGGAACATGCCGCGCCGCGCCATGTTGATGTCGGTACTCGGCGGCGCTACGTTGATTCCCAGCGTGACGTAGGCTTCCTTTTGCAGCTTATCGATTGCCTCCCCTTTGGCGGCGCGCGCTTGCACGTCGTCCAATACCTGCTGGACCTTCTGTTGATAGCCCTGCTTTTGCTCCAGCGTGGCCTGCGGGTCAGGGCTGTTCTTCGGGAGATAAATTCGGCT
>JBGPZS010000240.1:0-6165 GCA_041493865.1 Terriglobia bacterium | reverse complement strand
GCCGGCGTAACTGGTCCAGAGATAGTGTTCGTCGGGTTGCAGCGCCAGCTTCGCGGCGCCGGAAATTTTCGCGCGATGAACGATTGCCCAGGTTGCGGTATCAATCATCACGATCTCGCCGGGCTGGCTGACGGAGACAAAGAGCTTGGATTGGTCGGAAGAGAGGGCCCAATCGGCGGCGCGGCCGGGCAATGCAATGGATGCCACCAGCCGCGGACGTCCGGAGGAGAATTGCGGGTCAACCACGTGAATTGTTTCGTCTTGATTCAGCACCAGCACGTAGTAGTCATTCAGGTCCAGGTCAGGCTGTTTTTCCATCAGGGCCCTGCGCAAAAACGCGCGGGTCCGCGTGTTGCAGGGAACGTCTTCACCTTCACGCAGGCTCATCCAGACCGATGGATGCAGGCCGGTCAACGGTGTTTGCGTGGCAGCGTCATGCAGGGCCAGACGAACCCGCAGTGCCCGTCCCGCGTGCGTTGTCGCCAGGCCGTCCGGCTCTTCGAGCGGCTCAACCTCAAGTTGCAGAGCGATTCCGTCGCGGACAAGAGTGCTTTGCACTTTCTTCCACCGTGGTGTGGCGGACGAGGGGGGATTTGCGACGGAGTCTTTGTTTGTAGTGGTCTTGGCTGGTTGCGCGTGTTCAGCGTGTTGCTTGCGCAAATCTTGGCCAGGATCAATCTCTTTGGGCAGGCATTGTGACGCCAGCATGCAAAGAAGTCCCAAAACGGTACCAGGGAGAAAATATTTGCGCATTTGATTAACTAGGTTCAAGGAATTCGTTATTGAGTTGCGAAGCAACAGATCGCCGACTAAACTACCACCAGTTTTCACTCAACCATAAAGTGATTCGCGCGCTTCTTCAAGTTCGGAAACCCGGCAAGTGTTTGCGGGTCCATTGTAAGCAAACAGCCCGGACGGCTGACGGGTGTCCGGTAAAATTCCCTACCCATTCCATCTCTGCAGCATTCGGATACCAGGCTCGAACGTAGTAAGAAGGAGACTGTATGCCAGGTAAGTTTTCGTCTTTCCGCTTCGTTTCGTTTGCAACAATACTCCTAACCGGCTTTTCGAGTCTATGTGCGGCCGGGGCTGCGCCGCAGCCAGTTCCGGCGCCCACTCCCGCCGGAAAGACTGCCGCCGTGGCATGCACCGCTGCCAACACAGTGATCGCTAATGTTGCCTCGCTTGATCAGCCATTCATGCTGAACCGCCTGGGTACGGCGATGCCGCAAGGGATGGTGTTTGCGCTGATGTCAGACCTGGTGCGGTCAAGCGACGGCCAGAGCTGTTCCAAAGTCGCCTGCAAGGCAGGACAGGTGAGCCTGCGGCCGGACAAGCGCCCCCGCCCCATCGTTTTGCGTGTGAACCAGCTGCAATGCCTCAGGATCAATTTCACGAATTTGCTGGCGACCACTCCGCCAAGCCCGCTGCAGCCGGTCACGCGGGCTACTTCTCTTCATGTCAGCGGGCTGGAACTTGCGACCAGCATTGCCGATGACGCTTCCAATGTCGGCAAGAACCCAACCAGTCTGGTGCCGCCAGGGAGCGGAAAGCCCTACACTCTGTATGCCGCGGAAGAAGGAACATTCCTGCTTTACAGCATGGGCGCCATGTTTGGCGCTGAAGCCGGCCAGATTACACAGGGACTGTTTGGCGCCGTTACCGTTGAACCGCCGAAGGCGGAGTATTATCGCAGCCAGATCACGCGTGCCGACTTGCTGCTGGCCATTGACAGATCCAAAGGCAACAACGGCTTTACGCCGGATGGACATCCCATCCTGAACTATAACGCCACGTATCCGCCGAGCCATCCTCGCGCGGGCGTACCGATCCTGAGGATGGTGGATACAACGGGCAACACCGTCCACACCGATCTGAATGCAATCATCACGGGCCCGAACGCCGGCCGCTTTCTCGACAGCCAAACAGGGCCGGAGTTCAATCCGATCCCGGCTTCGCCGGACCGCCGCGAACCGTTCCGTGAGTTCACGATTCACTACCATGAAGTCACCAGCGCGGTGCAGGCGTTTGCGGACTTCTATCCGCCAGCGAGCAGCAGCACGCCGGATATGTCCACCGTGCTTGCGCCGGGCAAGGACAACTTCGCGATTAACTACGGAACTGGAGCGATTGGAGCTGAGATCCTGGCCAATAGGGTACATGTTGGGCCAATGTGGAATTGCCAGGACTGCAAATTTGAGGAATTCTTTCTGGCATCATGGGCCGTGGGAGATCCAGCGATGGTGGTGGATGTCCCCGCAAACATTCCATCCACGCAAAAGTATCCTCCGATTACCAATCCCAATGTCGTAACGGCATGGGTCAATGCGTTCCAGGACCTGCAGGTAAACGGTACAGCGTTGCCAACACCCTCGGTGCCACAGCCGGGCCAGAAGGCCGGCCGGGCATTCTTCCCGGATGATCCGTCCAACGTCTATCACAGCTATCTGCAAGACCACGTGAAGTTCCGCATCCTGCATGGTGGAGCGAACCTCACGCACGTTCACCACCAGCACGCGCATCAATGGATGCATACGCCCAATGATCCCAACAGCAGCTACCTTGACAGCCAGTTGATCAGCCCGGGCGCGTCTTACACCATCGAAATCGATTACAACGGAGGCGGCAACCGCAACCAGACGCTGGGCGACTCAATCTTCCATTGCCATTTCTATCCTCACTTTGCCGAAGGCATGTGGTCGCTCTTCCGTGTCCATGATGTTTTTGAAGCGGGCACACTGTTAGAGAATGGATTTCCCGTAAAAGGCGCGCGCGCACTTCCTGATGGCGAGATTGCCGTGGGTACGCCCATCCCGGCGATTGTGCCGCTGCCCACCAAGGCCATGGCGCCTATTCCAGCCAAAGTGGAAATCGTTCCCGTACAGGACCCCAAGATTCCGAGCAGGGTCGATGGCTATGAAGCCAGGACCACCCCGAAGTGTGACCGCCTTGATGGTTCCACCCAGGGAACATGCACCAATCCGGGGTTCCCATTCTTCATTCCTGGCGTCACTGGACATCGTGCGCCGCCTCCTCCATTGGATTTTGCGCCAGCTCTGACCGCCTCCGGTCAGCCGATTCTTGGTCCTGACAGCAAGCCGATGTACCTGGATGGCGGACTGGCTCGGCACGTGGTTTTGTTTGCCACCGTGGATGGCGAATATCACAACAAGTGGAACTTCAGCAAAGACAACCCCACGATGCTGGCCCGCGAACTGCCGGAAGATGGCACTCCGGTTGAAAAGGCCGCAATCGCTTTCAACTCTGTACGCAACCACCCCAGCTTTACGCCCAGCGGACAGCCGCTCCCCTTCATCACCAACGGTTTGCCGCGCGGACCGCAGCCCGGCGCGCCGTTCGCTGATCCCGCCGTAAACGACCAGGGGCAGCCGGTGGGACAAGTCCGGCGCTATAAAGCCGCCGATATCCAGACAGATGTTGTGTTCAACAAAAAGGGATGGCACTACCCGCAAGAACGCTTCATTACGCTGTGGAGCGACGTAGCGAAGACCGTCTCAGGCCAGCGCGCGCCGGAACCGTTCTTTTTCCGGGCCAACAGCAATACTGACATTGTCGAATTCTGGCAGACGAACCTGGTTCCCAGCTATTACGAGCTGGATAATTTCCAGGTCCGCACTCCCACTGACATTCTGGGACAGCATATTCACCTGGTGAAGTTTGACGTTCTCGCCTCTGACGGCGCGGCCAACGGCTTTAATTACGAGGATGGCACTCTGAGTCCGGATGAAGTGAGAGACCGCATTGATGCGATCCGCAAAGAGAACAACTGCCAGTCCAATTCCCCGGTTAACTTTACATGCCCGGTCGCGAAAGACCCGACCCCGGCCAATGGATATCCCATCAGCTTCGGTACGCCCCCGCCGGGACAAAACTGGAAGGGCGCGTCCACCACAATCCAGCGCTGGTATGCAGACCCGCTGGAAGGCTGCTTCTGGCCGCCGTGTCCCAACAATGGGAAGGGTGGTGACAGGACCCTGCGTACGGTCTTTACGCATGATCATTTTGGCCCCTCCACCCATCAACAGGCCGGCCTGTATGCCGGGCTGGTGGTTGAGCCGGATAAATCGAAATGGGTCAATTCTGAGAACGGCACGCCTCTCGGCGGCGGCCCTGATGGCGGGCCCACGAGCTGGCAGGCCAACATAGTTACCAGCAACACCGCTGATAGCTATCGCGAATTTCTGCTGGAGTTCCAGGACCTGACCTTGGCCTATAACAAGACCAGCAGGGGAACGCCACTGCCCTATGCACCTGATTCCGGCAAGCCTTGGGGATGGTGTGAGGCAAAAACGGGAATCAATACGCCGTCCGGCGCGTGTGCCCCCACCATCATTAGCGGCGCGGTTACGGTGGGAACCGCGAGCGTGAATTACCGGAATGAGCCGCTGCCCTACCGGGTAGATCCGTGCACAACTCCTGGTTGCACCCCTCCCACCCATGACCCGAGCAACAGAGCGACCGATCTCTCCTATGCGTTCAGCTCTCAGATACCGCGCAACGAAGCAATCCTGAATACGCAGCCGGTATTTCCCAAGAAAATTGATGACAGCCCGCAGCCTGCCAACAATTTTCAATATCCTCCACCGCTTCTCTCCTGCAGCAACTGCGTGCAAAATGGAGATCCTTACACGCCATTGCTGCGCGCCTATCAAAACGACCGGGTACAGATACGCGTATTGGTGGGAGCGTACCTTTTCAATCACAACTTCGGCGTTGACGGACTCAAGTGGCTGTTTGAACCGTCCTCCAGTACCTCCGGTTATCGTGATAATCAAGCTATGGGAATTTCCGAACATTATGAATTCCAATTCAAGCTGCCCTCCACACAAAAAGCGGTGGCCGACTATCTCTACATGCCCGGTTCAGGAGTGCTGGACCTGGGGCAGGGAACCTGGGGGATTTTGCGGAGCTACAACACGGGCGGCCTGCTGAATATTTCCGATTTGAAAGCGCTTCCCAATAATCCGGGAGGCGTGACGCTAAGGGCCAGCGGGAGCTGTCCCACGAATGCCACTCCCACCCCGCCCTACAATGTGGCGGCTGTGTATGTTCCGAACGGGATTACCTACAACTCCCGCGACAAAGCTAACAATGCTATCACCAGTTCAAACGGCGCATTGCTCTACGTAATGGCTGATGCCAACGGTAACCCGGTGGGGCCTGTTCCTCCCAGGGCCCCGCTTGTCTTGCGGGCCAACGCCGGCGACTGCATTACCGTAAACCTGTTCAATCGAGTGGATCCGACCCAGGACGTGTTTACCACTGCCGACGGCAATGTCAGCGGGACCATCCCTTGGACAGAAGTCCCGGTGTTTCCTTCGGCGAGAGTGGGCATGCACGCCCAGATGGTGGCTTATGACGTCACCCAAAACAACGGAGTGAACGTAGGTATCAATCCGGAACAGGTCGTCCCTCCGTGCTCCAAAACCGGCCCCTGCACACCGAGAAAGTATCAATGGTATGCCGGTGACGTGATTACCAATGCAAATGGCACCACCACGGGCGTGCCCATCGAGTTAGGTTCGGCAAACCTGATGACTTCCGATCCGTTCGAACAGCAGCCCCTGGCGATGATCGGAGCGCTAATCGTGGAGCCGAAAGGATCGCAATGGCCCAGAACGGGCGGCGCCAGTGCGGACATCAAAGACTCCACCGGTAAACCCCTGTTCCGTGAATTTGTGACCATACTGCAAAACAACGTATATCTCACGGCACAAAACACAACGACCCCAGACAATGCCTTCGGAGTTTTCAACTCCATCAATTTTGGTACGGAGCCAATGGCTTACCGGTACCAGAATCCACAGGGCGTTACGCCGTCTGATTTTGACCAGGTGGATATATCGCAGGCGTTTTCCAACCAGATGCCAAATCCTTTCTTCACCAGCCCGGTAACGCCCCAGGGTGAACCGCAAACCCCGATCTTCTGCGCTCTGGCTGGCAGTCCGGTCCGCTTCCGCATGCTCCATCCGGACGGTTTGGGCGGCTTCCCTGACGATGTCTGGACCATCAATGGCCACGTGTGGGCTGAAGAGCCTTTTGTTACCGTGGGCAATGTGCCCAGCGCAATCATCGGTAATAACCCCAACTCGCAGTGGTTTGGCGCCAGAGATGGGTTCGGGACAGGTAACCACTTTGACATCG
>JBGPZS010000398.1:0-4310 GCA_041493865.1 Terriglobia bacterium | reverse complement strand
GGATCCGGGCTGGGCAACAGGGTCAAAGTCCCGGGGCATAACTTCAGTCCCACGGCAGGATTTGCCTGGGACCCCACAGGCAGCGGCAAGACTGTAATCCGCGCCGGCGCCGGCCTCTATTACGAGAACTCGATTTTCAACAATAACCTGTTCAATCGGCCCGGTCGTTTGGCCCAGGGACTGTTCCTCTCGGAAGCAGCGCCTTGCGCCGGCGGTGCGCCCACAGGCTTTACGTTGCCTGGAGGAGCGCCGATACCAGCCAGCCTCAACCCTGCCATTCTTTGTGGGCAGCCAATCGGGCTGGTCCATACGCAATTGGCGCAACTGCAAGCCCTATACCAGGCTGCCACCCTGAAAGTAGGACCGGCAAGCAATGCTGCTTTCATCGGCAATACCCTGGCCGCCGGGGCGAACATCACCGGCATTAACATGTTTGCTCCCAACTACCAGACCCCGCGCTCGGTGCAGATGAACATCGGCTTTGAACATCAACTGGGCCGGGGCGTGGTGTGGAGCGCAGATTACCTGCGCAACGTGGGTACCCACACGTTGCTGGCAATCGACGTGAACCACGTGGGCGATAAGCGGTTCTTTAACAAAGGAGTTGCTACTGCCGCTATCAGCGCCACCAATGCCAGCTTCGAGTGCGCGGCAAACGCATCAGCCGCAGCAACCAACTGTGCCATCGCGGCTGGCGCCACGATCGCCGACTACGCCGGCAACGGTCTCGATTCCGGCGCCAACCTTTGTGGCGGGTTTGCCTGTCCCAACGCTGCCTTCGCCGGCCAAAACCCCAACCTGGGCATGAACCAGATGCTCTTCCCCGCAGGCAGGTCTACTTATAACGCGTTTCAGACCTCGCTGCGGGCCAACGTTGCCAATCCATTTAAGGGCATCAAGGCGATGAACTGGGTGGTCTCTTACTCGCTCTCCCGCTACCTGGGCTCGGCGCAGGACTCGGATTTCGTCAACACGGCGGTCGATAACAACCGTCCGAACGCCGCTCTTGGCCCCAATGGCCTGGATCGCACGCATCAGTTCTCTTTTGGCGGGACCATGCTTGTGCCAGGCGGCTTCCGCGTTGGCGCTGTCGGTCATCTCTATAGTCCACTGCCGCAAGATATGCTGCTTCCTGGCGGCGGCGCGGGCGGCATCTTTCAGACCGATGTCACCGGTGACGGATCAGGCGACGGCAGCGGACCCTATGGCAACGGCGACCCGATTCCGGGAACAAAGCTGGGAGCTTTTGGGCGCTCGGTGAAGCTCCACGACCTGAACGGCTTCCTCACCAACTACAACAACACGATAGCCGGAGGTGCTACACCAGCCGGACAGGTGCTCATTAACAGCGGTCTGTTCACCCTGGCGCAGTTGCAGGCTCTGGGTGGCGTGATGCCGCAAGTTGCCCTGGCCCCCGAGGGCCAGGTTGGACTGGGCTGGTTGAAGACTTTCGATCTCAAGCTCAGCTATCCCCGCAAGTTGGGTGAGAGGTTTACCATTGAGCCAGCAGTTTCTGTGTTCAATGCGTTCAACAATGCCAACTTCGACCTTCCCAACGCTCCGATCGGCAACGTCCTGAACCTGCTGCCGTGCGATCCCGCTGCGCCTGCTGCAACGAACAATTGCAACGGCACCATCAACAGCACCACCTCTGTGCAACACAATTCCAACCGCGTGCGTCCCGGCTCGGGTGTATTCGACCTGGGCGCGCCGCGTGTAGTGGAGTTCGGTCTGAAACTGAGCTTCTAGTCTCGAACCGAAGCCGCTTGTGTGCTTTTTACCGCTGTGTTCGCAAGAACACAGCGGTTTTTTCGTTCCTGGTGAGATGGCATCTCACACCTGAAGCACATACAATTTACCTAATGCAGAACGCACGTTTTGTTGCCCTTGTCTTGCTGATGCTGACCTGCCTGCCTTCCCGTGCACAGCAGAGTTCCAGCCAGGCCACCCGCGCGGCCAATCCCTCGGCTACGCCCACGCCCGCGCCTCAATCGCGCAAGCGGCGCTTTGTTCCCGAAGTTGAAGAAGCCATGGACAAGGGAGAGGAGCTGTTGTTCAAAAAGCACGATCCCAAAGCCAGCCTCGACGAGTTCAAGCGCGCGATCAAGCTCGATCCCTTTTACGGGCAGGCTTACATGCTGCTGGGACTGGCGCACATGCAGCTTCAGCAGTGGAGTGACGCGCAGTGGGCCTTTGAAGAAGCTGCGAAAGTCGAGCCGGGAAATGCCAAAGCGTATTTGGGCGCGGGGTCCGCGCTGAACGAGCAGAAAGATTATGCGGAGGCGCAAAAAGCCCTGCAGCGCAGCCTGGAGGTTCGTCCGGATTCTGCTGAAGCGCATTACGAACTGGCCCGCAGCTTATGGGGGCTGGGCAAGTGGCAGGCCGCCGATCCGCATGTGCGCCAGGCCATCGAGCTCAACAAGGATTACGCCGGCCCGCACGCCCTGATGGGGAACATCTATATTCAGCGCCAGGATCCAGAGGCCGCTCTGGTGGAATTCGAGGAGTATCTCCGGCTCGACCCCGACGGGAGTCTTGCGCCGTCGGTTAAAGAAATTATTGCCCAGCTCAAAAAAGCGCTGGGCAAATGATGAAGCTGTTTTTTTGAGAGCAACTCGCTGTTCTAAGCGAAGCACTGTGCCGCATAGGGACACACACCTGAGAAAGTCAGCGTTTATACGTCACGCGAAGAAGGCCCGTCCATGAAAGAGTACAAATTGCTCATCGTGACTAGGGTTTTCATCTGAAAACAAGCAGTTACGCACCTACAGGCCGAGTCCTTGAGTGCAGTCGTCATGTCTGTTCCAAATCGCATCTATTTGGTAATATCTCTCCACTATTCTTGAGTATTTGGGGCTAATTCCACTCTGTCGCCCCGTCCACCATGAGCTCCGCCGTCTTTCCAAAGCGACGCGAAATGCCGGGCATGCGGGCCCTGCCTATCATTGCGTATTTTGAAGAGGATGCAGTCACCGCCAGGTATTTCATTGGCGTGCAGCGCTTTCGCCGCATGCATTTTGAAGGACTCTCCACCGAACATGCTGACGTGGAACGAATCGTCATGGTTTCCAAGGAAGACCTGGTGGAGCGCCACTACAATCAGCTCCGTGTCCCCAATACGCGCGTGCTGGCGCTGACCAACTCCCGTTTTAAAGACCCGCGCAATGACGGCGCCATCTACGCTTATTTGCCCCACGACGTTCCTGAAGCATTGCTGGAACGCATGGCGGACAACGCGCTCGACCACATCCATTTGGTCCACACCCGGCATGAGGTAAACCAGCGGCTGGCCGGGGCGAGCCAGGAAATCCACGAACTGAACCAGATCGGCATGGCGCTCTCCGCGGAACATGATCCTGGCAAGCTCCTGGAGTTGATCCTGACCAAGTCGCGCGGATTCACCAGCAGTGACGCCGGCTCAGTCTACCTGGTGGAGAGCACCCGTGACGGCGGGCAGCGCCAGTCACTTTTGTTTGCTCCAGGCCTGCCTGGAGCACCCGTGCAGGACGAAGAGCCACATGAGCAACTGCGCTTCAAGCTGGCACAGAATGACACCGCGGCGGTGCCGTTCCGTGAAGTTGCCATGGACATCAATGAGCACTCCATCGCGGGTTATGTGGCGCTGACCGGAGAGATCGTCAACATTGAAGACGCTTACCATCTTCCCGCGGATGTTCCGTATTCCATCAACCGCAAGTTTGACGAAGATTCTGGTTATCGCACCAAGTCGATTCTGGCCGTGCCTATCCGCAACCAGAAGGAAAAAATCATCGCGGTGCTGCAACTCATCAATGCCAAGCGCGACTTCTCCGCCCGGCTGGATTCAACCGAAGCTGTGGACCAGCAGGTGCTCGCCTTTACGCCGCGGCAGCAGGAAATCGTGCAGTCGCTTGCCGGGCAGGCCGCGGTGGCGCTGGAGAACAGCCAGTTGTATGACTCCATCCAGCGCTTGTTTGAAGGCTTTGTGCGCGCCGCCGTTACCGCCATCGAAACGCGCGATCCCGCAACCTCCGGCCACTCCTTCCGCGTGGCCAACCTCACCGTGGCCATGGCTGAAGCCGTGGACCGGGCAGACAGCGGGCCCTATGCCGGCGTGCGCTTCTCCCGCGACCAGTTGCGCGAAATCCGCTACGCCAGCCTGCTTCACGACTTCGGCAAAGTAGGGGTGCGCGAGCACGTGCTCGTGAAGTCGAAGAAGCTCTACCCGGGCGATCTCGACCGCATCCGCCATCGCATCGAGCTGCTGATGCGCGACCTCGAGCTGGGCGTGACGCGGCGGAAGCTCGACTGGGCCGTGCGGCGCGGCCAGC
>JBGPZS010000228.1:0-6425 GCA_041493865.1 Terriglobia bacterium | reverse complement strand
ACTCGCCTGCTGCAAGAGTGGATGCAGAGCGGCCTGCGCGGAGGCAAATAGGAGAACGCTATGCCAAACAATCTCCTCACCCCCATTGTGAATGACCGGACCCGCTCCGTAAATTTTTTCAACGGAAGGCTGCTGACCGGAGAAGACCTGACCGCCGAGCAGCAAGCCAACCGGGTCGCTCACGGCCTGCTCGGCCAGGCGGTGGGTTCGGGCGTTGCCTATGGACTTGAGGTCGCGGAATCGGCAGCGCTCAGCCAGGTGGCGGCTCCGGTGCTGTCCGTCAAGCGGGGGTTGGCCATCAATCCGAACGGCGGCGCGCTTCTTCTCGATAACGACACAGATATCTCGCTGGTGCGTCCGGCAAGCCCCACCACCGGCGGGTCATCGGTATTCGCGGAGTGTCTCCCCATGCAGTCAGGCGTCTACATTGCGGGAGCAGGCGTCTATCTGCTGACGATCGGCCCCGCGTCTGCGACCCAGGGACTGGCCGAAGTGAGCGGATTGAGCACAGGAGCCGCGCCGTGCAACAGCAAGTACAAAGCTGATGGCGTGCAGTTCCGCCTGGTGCAGCTCGATCTCACCCTTGCCGAACTCGGTGACGTGAATCACCTGCGCAATCTTGTGGCTTACAAGTGTTTCGGTGTAACGGATTGGGCGGCGGACATCGCTGACCCGTTTGGAGCAGGCTCAAATGGGCATGGCCTGATCGATCAGCTTCGCACCGCCAAGACCATCACCGGCTGCGAGGTGCCGTTGGCGGTGCTGTACTGGACCGCTACTGATGGAGTGGTGTTCGTTGATATGTGGGCGGTGCGGAGAGCGCTGGTTTCCAGAGACCTGCTGGACACGTGGGCTCCTGGGGCTGGGCGGCGGCGCGCGATCGAAGGCCTTGCGATGTTTTTGCAGTTTCAGCAACAGGTAGAAGACATGATGAAAGCAAATCCCGCGCAACTCGTGTCCGTTGTCGCTTTAGACAACTTTCGCTATCTGCCTGCAGCGGGATTGATTCCAATTGCGAACATAAAGGGTTCCGCTGGCTTCGATTATTTGCGCTTCTTCGGTGGTAATACATATCACGACCCGGTGTTCATTGAGGGCAGCAAGCTGGAGACATTAATAGCGCACTCGATGCTCTATCCCGCAAAAGACCTCAGTAATCCGGAAATGATTTGGCTCTACCGTGTGCGGGAGAACATGGAGGCATTGGCGAGCGCCACGAGTGCATCGCCTCAACCTTTCATGGTCTTCACCAACGGTCACATGAGCTATGAAGGCAAAGCTCAATTTGACCTTAGCTACTGGGACTACGCCAACTACGCTTAGCGCAGGACCGTAAAGGAACAAGGAGGGATAAAAATGACAAAGATCGCTGACCACGTAGCTCCCGGCCAACTGATCGGCTCAAGTTTGATGAACCTGATCCTGGACAAGATTGGTTCCATCGATGACAGGGTTTCTGCGCTTGAGGGCGGTAGCAGTTCCAGCGGGGCGGCTGTTATCACGGGAATTTTGCCGTCCGGACCGGTCCAGGTCGGCCAGGCACTCACTGTGTCTGGGCAGAACTTCGGATTTTCCATTGGTGCGCAGCAGGTATTTATCGATACCGTTCAGGTGAATGCCTTCCAGGCGGGATCGAGCGATCAGCAACTGGTCTTCGTTATTCCGGCGAGCATTTCAGATGTGCCGGCGCAGGGAAGGTCCGCGACGCTTTCGATCAGCAATGGCATTGCGCCACCGGCCAAGAAAACAATTTTCCTATTGCCGGCGTTTGTTCTCACAGGTGGCGTTGACGTCAACTATGTCGGCCCAATCACGGGTGCTATTACTCCCACCCAGGCAGCAACGTTTCAGTTCACTATCAAGTCGCGGGCCAGCCTGGACGCGATCTATGCCATTCAGCCTGTAGTTACAGGACCGGTCAACGCAGGTGCTTTCAACAGCAATCTACAGGTGCTTGACGACACCCAGGCAGTCAACGCGGCCAAGACCATCCAGCTTTTTGCGGGTCAGCAAAAGACGTTCTTTGTCAGCATCAATCCGGTGCCTTTGGGGTCCACCGGCTCATTTGATCTGGCAGTCAACGCTTCTGCCGGAACTGTGTCAGGAGGGTCGGGATCACAAACCCTGACGGTGGGCCAGGCGCCACCGCAGCCGGATACCACCATTACATTGAATTTTTCCAACGCTGTTTTTCTTCCTGCCAACAATGGATCGGCGACACAGACTCAGATCCAGCTCAAGGCCAGCGCCCAAGGAAAGATCACGCTGCAGGCTGCTTTCACGGTGGCGGGTACCTACGACGTTACCGCGGTGGTGACATCCGGGACCAATTGGTCAGCCCAACTATTTGCGCAGACCACCGTTACCCCAGTGGTGATCGGCGCGGCTGATCTGAACAATGCCAATCATGTTGCCAACAGGCTGCTGGATTTCCTGGTTGCTCCCGCTGCCAACGCCAGCGCGTCAGGAAAGGTTGAGTTCCGAGTCAAGAACCAAGCGGTGACTCCGCTTCGCACATACCCCATGAATCTGGTGCTCACTCCATAGGCTGGGAACTATTTCCAACTTCGAGCAACCGTGTTTTGAGATTTGACGGAATGAAAGGAAAACATATGCAACTTAGAGCGCACCGCCATAGCGCCATTGACCGAGACGCACTGGATAACCAGTCGCGTACACCCTGGTTTCTCGCCACCCTCACCATGATTCTGCTTGTCGCGTTTTTTTCAGTTTCCACGGAGGCGCAAGTCGCCTGTATTCCTCCACCCACAAACCGAACACCAGGACTGCCGGGGCCTCCCGATTGGCTGGGAACGATTAATCCTCCAGTCAAGACTGGACTGGACGATCCACGCTGGGATGGTGCAGGGAGTCTGACCTGGGCCAACGGCACGTCCGGCGACACGGCCCAGTTTCAGGCCATCAGCTCTGGGGGCAAGTTGTTTCTTTCCTGGCTAGTCAAGCTTCCACCGCAGAGTCCGTCTAACGCCAACGTGGTCTATGTGGGATTTACCCAGGCCGCGGGAGCTCCGGCAAATTTTGCAATGACGGTCAATCTCAGCAGCACCACTCCACAGTCGGATGGCACAGATTACAGCCTGGGTGCATTCTCCGTGGACAATGCTGGGGTTCCAACAACGCTCGGTTCCATCCCCGCTTGGATGAACAACACACGAGTGTGGATCACCAACAGCAATTTTGCCGTACAGATGATTGTCCCGATCAGTGCAGCAGGCATTAGCACCGGTGTAAATCTGGGTACAGATTTCAAGATGTGGTTTGAGATGCAGGAAGCTTTACCCCCTGCAACTCCGGCAACGGTTTGGGACGCCGTTTTCCCAGACGGCCGTGGTGGAACGCCCGTAGCCACAGACGTGACACAACCCGGCTTCACAGTACAGTATCCGGCTCCGAGCACCTGGGCCTCTTTCCATCAATCTACAGGCCCGGGTGATGCTGCGTGCACACTAGGAGGTATTTCTATCACCGAGGACAAGATTGGAACCCTCAACGTAGATCCCGTTACCCACCTGCCCGCTCCAAATGAGATCTTGTTTGACCAAGTAGGAGTCAACACCAGGGTCAACACGTTCTTCGCAAGCCCCAAGAACGGTATGACTACCCCGATTCCAGCTGGCGGCATCACCGCAACATTTCGCATTGCCGACTGGGGCAGTACCTATGATCCGAATGCGCCCTGGACAACCATTCCTGGAGGACAGGACGTTCCCAGCACACTAGTCATCAATCCTGGCGCTACGGCGTCAAACACGACTATTAACTTCAATTGGACGGTGCAGGACCTCGGAGCACCTCACAATTGGCTGACCGATTTTCGCGGTGGAAAAGAGCCGGATCAGTGCATGCTTGTGGAACTTGCAGGCGGAACTCTTTCAACGTGGCAGGGAAGTCACGCTTACGCCGTAAATGCCACCATTGTTGATCCGCTGGGCAATCTTCAGAAGGTCACTGTGGCGGGAACATCAGGAGGGCTGCAACCAGCATTCAACGGCACCTCTGGCGGCGCCACTGTTGATAATACGGTGACGTGGACGAATTCAGGGCCTGCTATCGGGCCAGGCCTGACCTTCCTTAACAACAGTGTTCTCACGAACATGACCTTTAAGGGTGCGTCTGAAGTAAGACAAAAGGCAGCTATTAATATTCAGGGTCTGGCGCCCCTGAGTGTCGCTCCTCGTGATGTTTATCTTTTTGTGCAGACGGTAAACATGCCGTCCGTTCCGGAAACAACCTGGAAAAACGTGTTTAACAGGCTCTTCGGGCCACCTGCCAGCAGAAATGGTGAGAAAACGGGAGCTGTCCTACGTCAGATGTCCTCAGCACAAATCAACGAAACCGTGCCTTCATACCGCGTCTTCGTTTTCCACGACTCCGGTAAGAAGGTTAAAGTTGGGAGCCAGGAGTTTCTCATCGTCCATCCCCAGAGCGGCTTCGGCTACTATGTGCTGCCTCATGCAGACGTGACTGGTTGGGCGCACTCTCTGCAGGGCGCCAACGAAATTGCTCCCGATTTCTATCGCATCGCCATTCCCAACAACGGCATCGGCCATGTAGTTACCATAGTTAACGCGCTGGAGGGAGCGCCTCCAGTCGGCGGCAATGGCAAGTTCGCCGTCTTTGCCGATCTTGGCGTCGCTATCCCGCATGGGACGCTTGGCAACGTGGCCAACCCTGGGGTGAGCTTCAATGCTGGCCTCGAATACATCTGGAAGCCGAATTTCTCGGTGGAGGGAATCCTCGGCGTTCACCATTTTCCGGGCAAGATTGCCGGAGATGTAACTGCAATCCAGTTCACCGGCGGAGCCAAGGTTTACTTCACTAGCGGGCCCAACCGTCCGTTTGTGCGGGCGGGCCTTGGTGGTTACCACTTCACTTCGGGAACTACCAACTTCGGAGGTTATTTCGGAGGCGGCTTCCTGCACGAGTTCAATTCCCACTTCGGATTGGAGGGCGTGTATACATTCCACACTGTGAACACACCGGGAAGCGCAGCCAAATTCTCAACTATTCAGGGCGGAGTACGGTACGCCTTCTAAGGCGGAACATGCTGGGCCCTGAAACCAACACGACACTCGTCGGCCGGCTGCGGATCAGGAGCAAGTCTTCTGATCCGCAGGCGGAGCAGCAGCGCATTGCACGCATGCTGCGTTCAGCGACGTTACATCCGGCGGGTCTGCCGGAGTCAGCCACGCTGGTGGTACGGCACCTGACGGACCCGCTGCCGTCGCGTCTGCGCGCCGGGCCCTTTGACCTGCTGCCAGATGCTTCGTGGCAGCGAGCGGTCGCTGCGGCGCTGGAAAAGTTCGTTGTTTCCGCCGCGCGACCCGCGTATGGAGCGGTGCCGGCGGAAATCAACGCTGTTCTGTTTTACGATCGCGCTGAGGTGCTGGCTTCTCTGGCCCTCGACTGGATGAATGGAACGCTGCCACTGCAGTGGTGGTGGCGCGAACTCTTGCGCGGACGCGATCCCGCTACGACTCTCTTTCGGGAATGGATCGAATCGCCACAGTATGTGCCCGGCGCTCTCGATCTCCTGGCGAAACGCGCCCACGCCGTGAAGTTTGTTCAGCGGCTGCCGCAGCAGGCCGCGGGCGAAATATTGGAAACGGTGCTCAGCGCTTACAACGTGCCACGTCCCGATGTGGAAGATAAGGTGCCGCAGAAAAATTCAAAAGAGCGCGCGGGGCCGCCGCAGCAAGTGGCTGCTACCACGAAGACAAAAATACGCGCTCACGCGATAGCGTCGCTGGCTCCCTCACCGCGCTGGGTGCCTGAGGCTTTCACGCCAGGACTGTTGCCGGTGCAGAGCATGCTGCTGGTCCAGGCCCTGATGCTGCGCCGCGCGCCTGCCGTGGCGCGCACCGTGGCGTTTCAGAAAGATCTGTTGCAGTGGCAGGCAAGGGACGCGAGCGCAATCGTAACTGAAGATCGCGAGTGGGAAGAGGTTCAACAAGAGTCGCTGAGCTATACCGCACAACAGAGTCCTTCTGCGCCTGAATTGCCAGAAGAAATGGTTGCTGGACAAGAATCTATCGATGGTTCGAGACTCGTTGCGCCCTTGCCCAAGGTAATGCCTGAACATCTTCCAGAAGAAGCAGTAGCTGCGGAACATACGGCGGAAACGGGGAACAAGAATCGCGACAAGCTGGTGAATCGTAGAGTCGCGTCCGGCCAGCCACCTGCGGTAGTGGATGGACCATCCGGCCTCGCGGAGCAGCCCCAGTCGCAACCTGTTGATAAGCAGGGAATTATCTTGATTCGGGAGCCGGCGAGCGCGTCCGCAGTCCAGCCCAAAGAAGCGCACCTGGAGCAATCGCCTGCGCCTTCAACAGCGCTGGAAACGGAATTTGGCGGGGTGTTCTTTCTCCTCAGCCTGGCTCTCTATCTTTATATATATGGTGATT
>JBGPZS010000527.1:0-3026 GCA_041493865.1 Terriglobia bacterium | reverse complement strand
GCAGGGAAACGGCAAAGGTCATGACGTTGCTGGAGTTGAATCCGGGGTCGACGTGCAGAAGCTGAGCAAAGGTGCGGACCATCAGACCGGCGCCGGTCAACAGCATGAAGGCAAGACTCACTTCGACCAAAAGCAGTAGCCTGCGGAACCTGCTCCTGGCGGGTCCGGCGGTCTTGCCGCCTTTTAATGCGTCCAGCAAATGTACGCGCGCAATGCCCAGCGCCGGCGCCATCCCAAAGAGCAGTCCGGTCAAGATACAGAGCGCCGAAGTAAACGCAAGCGTTCGCAGGTCCAGGCCTACAGCGTTCAGGCGCGGGGCAGCATCCGGCCAGATCGCCGGCATCGATTTGAGAAGCAGCCATGCAACAGCCAGCCCGGCCGCGCCGCCCAGAAAGGCGAGCATGACGCTTTCCGTCATCAACTGCTGCATCACCCTGGGCCGCGATGCGCCGAGCGCGCGGCGCATGGTCATCTCCCGTGTACGCTCACTGGCGCGCGCCAGCAGCAGGTTGGCCACGTTGGCACAGGCAATCAGCAGCACCAGCGCAACACCGGCAAATAACGCCAGCAGCGCTGGGCGGACCTCCCTGACGGCGTCGCCGTGCAGGGGAAGGGCCTCAAGATTCAAGTCTTGCTCGGAGTATTCGCGGAACTGCGCGCGCAGTTGCCCGGCGATATTATCCAACTCCGCCTGCGCCTGCGGCAGCGTAGCATGCGGTTGCAAGCGACCGATGACGCGGACAAAGTTCAGATCGCGCGGCCCCTTCTCAATGGGAAAAGGAAATGGGATCCAGGCCTGGATGTTGCCGGGAACATTGGCGTCAGCAGGGAAGATCAGCTCGAAGTCGCGGGGCATGACGCCGGCGACCGTGACCGCCCCTCCGGCCATGCGGATGCGTTCTCCGACGATGCGCGGGTCAGCGGCGAAGCGGCGGCGCCACAGACCGTCACTCAAGAGGATTACGGCCGCCCCGCGTCCGCCTTCTTCCTCGGGCAGAAACAGCCTGCCTAGGGCCGGCTTCGCGCCAAGCACAGAGAAGAAATTCGACGTGACTTGACCCAGCTTGATTTGTTCCGGCTCGCCTTCGCCTGTGAGCGCTCCGCTTCCGACCCATATCCCGCCGAAATCCTGGAACAACCGGCTGCGTAAACGCAGCTCCGCCAGCGCAGGGCCGGAGGCAGGCGCGCGCGACAGGCCCGCGTTTTTGAATACCGACCACACGATCGCCAGGCGGTTGGACCCGGAATAGGGAAGCGGCTCCAGCAGGACGGCGTTGACCACACTGAAAATCGCTGTGTTGGTTCCGATGCCGATGGCCAGCGTGAGCAGCGCAAAGAGAGTAAAGGCCGGACGCTTCATCATCAGCCGCGCTCCATAGCGCACGTCCTGAAGCAAGGAGTGGAGCAAAGCCGCCGACCGCGCCTCGCGGGTTTTTTCCTTCACCTGCGTTACGCCTTCCATCTCCAGCAGGGCCAGGCGCCGGGCTTCCGCGGGGGCTGTTCCGGCTTTGACTTTCTCATCGATCAGCATGTGCAAGTAGCTGCTGATCTCTTCCTCCAGTTGCTGGTCTTTCTGCTGCTGGCGGAAAAGATTATTCACGAAACTGGCAACGCGCGAAAATACCGGCATAATGAGCTCTTTTTTCTGGGGTCGCTCTATCTTAGGTTACGCTTCTCTCGGGTGCGTGGCCCGGCGACCTATGGCTCTGAATCCATGTGCCAGCCAACATTGACCCATTTGCCGTCACGGTTGACGAACATTTCCGTGGCCCGGCCCGTGTGGGCTTCGCTCTTGCCGGCATTCTCGGTTTCATACAGGTATTTTGAATAGAGAAGAGCAACGTTGCCGTAGACCTGAATGTCAGTCCTGGGGAAATCCAGACGTTTGAGCTTGCCGCCGCTGTCAGCAAAATACTTTGCTCCGGCCAGCACTTGCTCTCGCCCGTCCCACTCTTTCTGGCTCGGGTTGATGGCGATGGTCTCGGCTGGAATGGTTTCTTCCAGATGCGAGCGATTGTTGGCGAAGAAGTCGCGCCACACCGCCTCACGCGCGGCGAGCAACTCCTCTTTGGCCTGCGGCGGAAGCTGCGTCAGTTGCTCCTGGTAGTACTGTTGCGTGTCCGGATGCGGCGCGGTGTACGAACCAACCTGGATCCAGTCGCCGGCAAGTTTGGCATAGACATCAAGCACGCGCAGTTTGTAAGGGCTGCTCTCATCGCCGAGCCGGGCGATATAGGGCACGATAGCTACATCGTTGTAGAACATTACGTCAAAGTCCAGGATCTTGTACGACTGAAAGGTGCCGCCTTTCAGGCTGCGATCGGCATACTGCATGTACTCGTCCAGGCCGCGAATGATCTCACGCGATGGCGTAAGGAAGCCGCGCCATTGCTGTGCATGTGTGGCCTGAATTTTGGCGCGGTCCTTGTGCATGTAGGCCTGGAAGATGGAGTCAATGTGGGCGCGGATCGCGTCCCGGTCTTTCTGGCGCTGTTCGCCGGAAACAGGAACAAGCTGTGCCGCGGCAGGCAGGCTAAGCGCCACGGCCAGGACCGCCAGGATTGCCGTCTTCATCTTTTTCATCATCATGGTCATCATTTTTGATTCTCCTCTTTTGCCCCGGTGCCTTTCAGCCGGATTGCAGCGCCCAGCCAATGGCCGTGGAAATCTTTTCCCATTGCCGGGACTCACTCTCAAGCTGGCGTTTGCCCGCTTTGGTGAGCTGGTAATACTTGGCCTTGCGATTGTTTTCTGATTCTCCCCACACCGCGCTGATCCAGCCCTGTTCTTCCATGCGATGGAGCGCAGGGAAGAGCGAGCCCGGTTTGACCAGAAACGTGCCCTTGGTGATCTGTTCGATGCGGCGAGAGATTCCCAGGCCGTGCATCTGGCCCAGCGCCAGCGATTTGAGGATCAGCAGGTCGAGCGTTCCCTGTAACAGGTCCAGCTTATCTGCGGGCAAGTCCGCCTCCTATAGAAATTCTATAGGTAGGCTATGCCTATCTCATATAGAGTGTCAATAGGAG
>JBGPZS010000259.1:0-5833 GCA_041493865.1 Terriglobia bacterium | reverse complement strand
TGGTGGACAAGGTCCTGGGGCTAAAGATCGGGGCCGACGACTATCTCACCAAGCCCTTTGAGGTGCTGGAACTGCTGGCGCGCATTGAGGCCCACATCCGGCGCGGCACGGCACAGCCGAAAAGCGCGGAGGTACTGCAATTCGGGCCGATCCGGATTGACCTGAAAGGGACAACCGTCTTCCGCAACAGCAAGGTCGTGCCGCTTTCCGCGCGCGAATTCCGGCTGCTGCGTTACTTCGCGCAGAACCCCGGCACCACACTGTCACGCGAGGTACTGCTCAAAGAGGTCTGGGGTTATAACGAAGACACTTTTACGCGCACGGTGGACGTGCACGTGGGAAGCCTGCGGCAGAAGCTGGAGAAAGATCCCAAACAGCCGGCGCTGATTATTACCGTCCCCGGGCTGGGATATAAGTTTGTGGCTTAGAAGAGCAAGCGCGGGCAGCTTGGGCTGCGCGTAAATTTTCGTTATCCCGATGTAAAAAGCCTGTAAAGCCTATGGACTTCGGACCCGGCGCGCGTGAAAATCCGCTGCATGCCTCAAGAGTTATGTTCCAGGGGAAAAGAGTTATTGTTAAAAGCGTCTCAGGCGGACGATGTGTTCAAAGCACGGCTGCTCGAGTTTTTTTCCGCCGCCAAGAAAGACGAACAGGGAATGAAGCAGATCGAGATGCTGGGCGAGCGCCACAGAGAAGCGGACGAGGCGTTTCACCGGCATAAAAAATTCTGCGCGGTATGCGTAGAGACGCATGTGGTCTCACGTTACGTGGCGGCCGATTAGCCGGTGCCGAAGAAGGCCGCGCTTCCTGCAGCGCTCCGCTGCCGGCACAACTTGAAAGCATCAGGCCCATGTGCTTCCTCCCTACGTAAAAAACCACGCCGTTACATTCGTTACATTGCCCCTGGTTTGTGCCTGGCGTATTCTTGAAGGGATAATTTGTGGAACTAACGCTCAATCTTTTGTGGGCAGGAATCGCGGCCACGCTGCTGCTCTTTTGGGCGGCCCCAAGGCTGGCGCACGCCGATGCTCGCCGTTCAGCGGTTACGCTGCTCGCGTTACTGTGTGTGATCTGCGTTTTGTTTCCCATTGTGTCGATGACGGACGATCTCAGCGCCAGCCCGGCAGAGCCGGAGACGGTGAAATCGAAGCTGGCCGTGCTGCCGCATTTTCTGGTGGCGAGCGGCGCGTGGATGCTGGTCTATGATCCGCATGAACTGGCTTTTCGCCATGAAGTGGACACGCAGCCCAACTTTGGCCCTCCGGTGCATTCTTTCCTCTCTTTCCTGTTGACGCGGCGTCCTCCGCCGCTGCCTGCTTAGCCCCAGAAAACCTGCGTCTTCTTTTGAGGCTGAACTTTTGCGCCGCATGCTTAGAGTGCTTCCCAAGTTGGTGTAACCCGGCAGGCTTTACCTCGGCGGCTGAAGCCGAATTCTTCAGCAGCAATACCGCAGGCATAAATGCCGCTCCACCCCGTGAGGGATGCGGTAATTCCTGGGGATCGGGCATAAATGCCTGCTCCACCCCGTGAGGGATGCAGGAACTCTGGAACCTCTATAGATTGCCAAATGCGCAGAGGACCGGTGCGTAAAGCGCCGCGGCCACAGGAGAAGATTTCAAGACCAATCGCACGACTATGCAGAAAGCCAGACGCGCTCTGGCCCGGAGGAGATTATGTTTGAAGGAATCATGCAACCCATGCACCTGCTGGTGATCCTGTTTATTGCACTTTTATTTTTTGGTCCGTCCAAGCTGGGCGAACTGGGCAAGGGATTGGGCGACGGTATCCGGCACTTCAAGAACGCGATGAAGGAAGGATCAGAACCGGCGGCCCCGGAAAACAAGACGCAGGAACAGAAATAAGCGGAGAGCATACTGAAGGCCAGCGCCTGAAAGTGCGGCGCTGGCCTTCTCTATCCAGTCGCAGCCGTTTGGAAGGGCTGCAACCATTCTAGTTATTTCTTTCCTGGCGCAGGCGTCACGTCGGCGATCGGCAGGTCCCAGTGCGCCAGCAGAATCTCAAAGCGCCGCTGCTCTTCGCGCTTGTAGGTCTCCTGGTCCGGCCAGAGCTGGCGGATGATGGATTCTTCATCGGGATTCGCGGTGGTCGCGGCCGTGGAGTTCTTGAAGCGGATGGTGACGCGATAGTCCCAACGCGCGTCTTCCGTCATGTGGTTGGACGGAGTCTCAATCTTCACCGACAACATGCGGCCGCTCTCGACCCCTTTCTTGAGCAACGGATAGTGGTTCTTGAGGAAGAGCTGCAGGAACTCCTGCTGATGTCCCCATTGGACTTTGTAGTAGTACTCCATGATGTACGGCTGGTCTGCGGCGCCCTGCGGCGGAGCGCCCTGGGCAACCAGGGGGAGCGCAAAGAAGGAGAGGAACAACGCGAGCAGCAGGTTTCTCATGGGTTTCTCCATTCACGGTGGCGAAGTCGAATCTTATCAAGATCTGGGTAATCTAGATAATGCGAGGCTGACATTGGGCGACGCACCCTTGGGTAGAAACGGGATGCGGTGCGCGCCACTTTCATTCCGGCGAAACTCGTCCAGGCGTCTTTTTCGCTTGACTTTCGTCGAGTGTTATGTTAACATAAGTCGTTTTATTACAATAGTTTAGATGTTATTCGCGGAGCGGGACAAACTGCTGCAAAATCGCTGAACCCTACGCCAATCTGTACCTGGATGCGTCAACTCTACGCCAATCTGGGATGACTTGGGATGATGGTCGCGCAAACCTACGCCAACTTGGGATGGACTGGGGAGGGGGTAGGGGGCAGATGAGATCTGGTGATCTGGTGATCGGGACATCGGGTGATCGGAAAGGCAACACCCTAACCACTGATCAACACGGATGGCACGGACCAGAACTCGGGAAACTGAACATTGCCAACCACGAATACGGACGAGGCGGATCAGGACTCAGCGATCGAAAAACCCTGAAACGGCGCCGTTCAAGATGCTTATTACACCAATTAAGGTGAAAGAGTCGGGTAAGAGGAAATACGTAAGTAGAATGTTAAGAGCGGGAACCTGGATTGCCTGTCTGGTTTCGCGGGCGAGGCCCTTGTGGCGCCGAGCCGCCAGCGTCAAGAGCACGACGATCTTCAGGAGTCGTGGCCGTGGAGCGGTTTGGAGCGAAGCGACAGGTTGTCAGGTCTCGACTAAAGACGAATGAAATCCTTCCTTGAGACAGTTCGCGAGCGCGTTGTTATTTATGACGGCGCGATGGGCACGGAGATACAGGAGCGTCATCCGTCGATGGATGACTTCTGGGGCAAAGAGAACTGCTCTGAAGTTCTTGTGCTGAGCCGCCCCGACATTATTAAAGATATCCATGCCACATACTTCAAAGCCGGGGCCGACGTGGTTGAAACCAACACGTTCGGCGGCACGCGCATTGTGCTGGGCGAGTTTGACCTGGCGGACAAGGTCCATGAGATCAACAAGCGCGCGGCAGAACTGGCGTGCGAAGTAGCGCGGGATTTCTCCGGTAATGGCAAGCCGCGTTACGTTGCGGGGTCAATAGGGCCGGGGACGAAGCTGCCTTCGCTGGGGCAGATCACGTATGACGCCATGTTCCAGGCGTATCTTGAGCAGTCGCTGGGATTGATTGACGGCGGCGTGGATATCCTGCTGATCGAAACCTGCCAGGACATTCTCCAGACCAAGATCGCCGTGGCCGCGGCGTTTGAAGCCATGAAGCAGACGGGCAAGCGGATTCCCGTGCAGGCGCAGGTAACGCTGCAAGAGTCGGGCACGATGCTGCTGGGCACGGAGATTGGCGCTGCGGAGACCGCGCTGGAACCTTTCGACTGCGAAATCCTGGGGCTGAACTGCGCTACCGGACCGAAGGAGATGAACGATGCTGTGCGCTACCTGGCGCACAACGCTCCGCAGGAAATTTCTGTCTTGCCGAACGCCGGGCTGCCGGAGAACGTAGGCGGGGTGGCCCACTACCGGCTCACGCCGCAGGTATTGGCTGAGTATCACAAGAAGTTCATCACCGAGTACGGCGTGCGGATTGTGGGCGGATGCTGCGGCACGACGCCGGTCCACATCAAGATGGTGTCCGATGTTTGCGCCAATCTGGAACCGGCGAAGCGTGAGGTGAAAGCCTCGGCTGCCGCTTCCAGCGCCTACAGCATGGTGCCGCTGGACCTCGATCCCAAGCCGCTGATTGTGGCGGAAGAGATGAACACCACCACGCGGGTGGAGCATTTCAAGAACATGGTCCGCGAAGGGAAGTATGACGACATTCTGGCGCTGGCCAAGAAGCTGGTGGCGGAAGGGTCGCACATGCTGGACCTGTGCACGGCCATTGTGGGCGAGGACGAGAAGGGCTACATGAGCTCGATCCTGGAGAAGGTGGCCACGCGTGTGCCCGCGCCGGTGCTGGTAGATTCCACAGAAGCTGATGTGATCGAAGAGGCGCTGAAGCGCATTCCCGGCAAGGCGATCATCAATTCCATCAACCTGGAGGACGGCGAGAAACGTACCGCCAAAGTTCTGCCCATGGCCAAAAAGTACGGCGCGGCGGTGATCGCGCTGACGATTGACGAAGACGGCATGGCGCTGACAGCGGAGAAAAAAGTCGCCGTGGCCAAGCGGATCTTCAAGCTGGCTACGGAGAAGTACGGTATTCGCCCGGTCGATTTGATCTTTGATGCGCTGACATTGCCGATCTCGACCGGCCAGGATGACTATCGCACTGCAGGAATGGAGACGCTGAACGCGATCAAAGGCATCAAGCAAGAGCTGCCGGAGGTAAAGACGATCCTGGGGGTAAGCAATATCTCGTTTGGGCTGAACACGTATGCGCGGCGCGTGCTGAACAGCGTGTTCATGAAAGAAGCGGTGGATTACGGGCTGGATATGGCGATTGTGAACTACGCCAAAATCTATCCTTTATATAAGATCCCGGAAACCGAAGCGGACCTGGCGCGCAAGCTGATCTACTTTGACAAGTCCGCGGGCGATCCGCTGCAGGTTTACATGCAGCATTTCACCGGACTGGACAAGCAGCCGGAAGCGGATGCCGTGCCGCTGGAATCACTCTCAGTCGAAGACAAGCTGAAGCGCTGCATCATCAACGGCGAGAAGGCCCTGGGTGAAGGCGCGCAGAAGCAGACGCTGGAACAAATCCTGGAAGACGCCTTGCTGAAGTATTCGCCGCTGGAAGTGATCAACACCGTGCTGCTGGACGGCATGAAGACCGTGGGCGAGCTTTTTGGCGCGCGCAAGATGCAGCTGCCATCCGTACTGGATTCCGCGGGAGTGATGAAGCAGGCTGTCGCCTACCTTGAGCCAAAGATGGAGAAGAAGGAGGGCAACCAGAAGGGAACTCTGGTGCTGGCCACGGTGAAGGGCGACGTCCACGACATCGGGAAGAACCTGGTGGACATTATTCTTACCAATAACGGTTACAAGGTGGTGAACCTGGGGATCAAGCAGCCGTCGGATTCGATTATCGCCGCGGCAAAGCAGCATAACGCGCATGCCATTGGGCTGAGCGGACTGCTGGTGAAGTCGACGCTGGAGATGAAGTACGTGATCCAGGACTTGCAGGCGCAGGCGCTCGACTACCCGGTGATCTGCGGCGGCGCCGCGCTGACGCGCAAATACGTGGAAGACGATCTGCGCCGGGAATACTCGAACTCAGTGTTTTACGCCGACGATGCCTTCACCGGGCTGCACCTGATGGATGATCTGCTATCGACCAACGGGGGAAGAGAAAAGCGCCTGGAGGAAGGGCGCACGGTCAAAAAATTCGCCAAGACGACGTTGATAGCCGGAGGCGAGTCATCAATGAGCACGGAGAGGTCGCCGGTG
>JBGPZS010000534.1:0-2947 GCA_041493865.1 Terriglobia bacterium | reverse complement strand
TCGTGCATTTCTCCGCTATCCAGTCTGACGGATACCGCAGCTTGCAAGATGGCCAGGCGGTTGAATTCACTGTGACCAAGGGAAAGAAAGGCTGGCAGGCAGAGAACGTTCGCGCTCTCTAGTCCCAACAGTTTTCTCATAAAAGGCGGCTTCGGCCGCCTTTTGTCGTTTATTTATGTCGCTACGCTCCAAACCGCTGGATCCTATCGTCACAATCGGTAATTGTGCACCTGTGGCAGGCGGCCCGGCGCCACACCGGCCTCGCCGCCGAGTTACTCTGCACGCAGGGTTGAAGCGGGATCGATCTTGGCGATGCGTCGAGTGGGTAGGAATGCCGCGGCTGTTGCGGCAATTATAAGAAGCACCAACACTGCGGCAAAGGTCAGCGGATCGTAACTTTTCACGCCGTAAAGTTCGCTTTTGATCACGCGCAGAGAGAGCCCGCTCAGTGCCAGCCCTCCGGCGAGCCCGAACCCAACAGCCACGATCCCGGACGTTCCTATTTCAACCATGGCCCGACCCACACTGGATCCCAGCGCCATGCGAATGCCGATCTCGCGGGTGCGCTGAACCACCATGTTGGAGACCAGTCCGTGGACGCCAATCAGCGACAAAAACAACGCCAGCCCAGCAAGCCCGCCCAGCAACAGCACCTCAAATCGTTGTTGCCGCAAAGCCATGGCCTGAAGATCGCTGAGGCGATGAAAGCCGGCGAAGGGCAGAGCCGGATCAACCGCTGCCATCGCTTTTTGCATGCTTTCCGTCAAGCCTGTAATCGGTCCCTGAGTGCGGACAATCCAACTGGGCTGGAACCATACATGGACAAGGTTCAGCATTGGCTGCTCCGCCTGGGCGGCGGGAATGTAGTAGGTGACCTCCGTTGAAAGGGGAGCTGAGACAAACAAGCCTGGGCGTTTTGTGACGTCGCCAACCACGCCTACTATCAGGTAAATCGATCTGCCGGACCCGATGTGACGCCCGAGGACATTCGTGGTGCCCATAAATTTGCGCGCGAATGACTCATTTACGATCGCTACCGGCTGACTAGTGGCGGTATCGCTCTCTGAGAACGTTCGTCCGGCAAGCACAGGGATGCGAAGCACGCGAAAGTATTCCGGCGTCACGTAGTCTGAACTGGTCATCTGGTCGGGGCCTTTTTCCGGGCCGTCAGCCACATGAAATCCGTCGTTAAGACCGCGTTCAAACGGCAGGTTGAGCCCGACAGCGGCAGATTCGACGCCGGGAATATTTTTCATTGCAGCTAGGCTCTCCCGCATAAGGCGCTGGAATGATTGAGAGTTGTGGTAGCGGGCGTCATCGAGAGAGGCTTGAGCGGACATTACGTTGCTGGCGTCAAAACCGGGCGGCAGGGTTTGCAGGTGCACCAGAGTACGCACCAGAAGGCCGGCGCTGGCCAGCAAGACAACAGTAAGCATAACTTCACCGGCAATGAGGCCCTGCCGGATACGACTGCGGCCGCTGCTCGTTCCCGATCTGGAAGAGGCGGCAGCTATGGACGGGCGAATTTCGGCGCGGCGGATCTCCAGGGCGGGAAGTATCCCAATGAGCAGAGTCGTCGCAAAAGACGCCAACATGGCGAAAGAAAGGACACGGCCGTCGATGGCAAGTCCGCCAATGGGCAGAATGTCCGGCGGAACAAACCGGGCGAACAACCCCATGCTGGAGGCAGCCACAACGACGCCCAGCAGACCACCAGTAAGGGCGAGTACTGCGGGTTCCATCATGAGCTGGCGCAAGAGAGATGCTTTGGTAGCGCCGAGCGCCAGGCGCGTAGCCAGTTCACCGCTTCTGCGCATCACGCGTACCAGCATCAGCCCGGCCAGATTGGCGCATGCAATGAGCAGAATAAGCGCGACAGCCGACATGAGGATGATTACCGGCGTGCGAGCCGGAGTAGCCAGGGCCTTCTGCAAGGGGCGGCTTTCCAGGCGGTCCTCTCCCGTGGGGTATTCCTTGTCGAATCGGTTAAAGAGCGCAGGATGGAGAACGGACAGCTGGGTATCGGCCTGGACCCAGGTCGTGCTCGGTTTCAAGCGCATCACGATGTGATAGTTATTGCCGCTACCTTCGCCATCGCGGCTGGGCTGGAGCGGCGTCCAGAGGTCGGCAGGCGAAGTGGTATGCGTGTTGGCAGGCAACACGCCAACCACAATGTGTGGTTCGCCTTTCAGAGAAATGGATTTGCCGATGACAGCTCGGTTCGAAAAGAACACGGACTTCCAGATCTCGTAGCTTAAGATTACGGCCCTGGGGCCGTGCGGCCGGTCTTCCTCCGCGGTGAAAGTGCGGCCCAAAAGCGGCCGAATGCCGAGCACTTCAAAATAACCGGCTGAAACTCGTTGGTCCAGGACGTAACGGACCGCGGTCTCGGTTTGCAGGTTCACGCCGCTGGCCTCGTAAGAGTAGACCGCAGCCTGAAGGGCGGGCACGTTGTCGCGCACAAGTTCCCAGCTTTCACCGTCCTGTGCGTCTTCGTCTTCGGTAATAATGCTCCCCTTGTTGTCAGTAGCATGCATGTAGCGAACCAGCGAGGCCAGCCGCTCCGGTTCAGAATACGGAAGCGGACGAAGGAACAGCGCATTCACCATGCTGAAGACCGCGGTGTTGGCGCCGATGGCAAAGCTCAAGGTCAGCAAGACAGTGATGGTAAACCCGGGATTGCGGCGGAGCTGGCGTATCGCATATTTCAGGTCGCGCAGGATGGCTTCCAGCGTGGCCCACCGCCAGACCTCGCGGCCGCGCTCTTCGAACAGCGTGATGTTGCCGATCTGGCGACGGGCGGCGCTTTCAGCGCCTTCACGGGACATGCCACCAGCCATCAGTTCGTCAACCTTCTCTTGAAGGTGCTCCGCCATCTCTTCTGAGAGATTGTTGTATTCGCGGCGGCGGTAAATCAATTGTTGCAGCCAGTTCATGGGGGCGACTC
>JBGPZS010000183.1:0-7514 GCA_041493865.1 Terriglobia bacterium | reverse complement strand
GGGACCTCAAGTTGCCCGGGTTCACGCTATCCGGGCCCAAGCCGTCGCAGAACATGAAAGAGGGCAGTTCCAGTTGAGGAGCCAGGCAGAGAAGATTGCCGCCGCGAGAGCAATGCTGTCTTGGCGATGTGCCCCGCCCGCGGAACTTCAGGCTGCCGCTTGCATCGCCGTTTTTCGATCATCCATTTCCAGGGTTTGCGCCTGCTTGCGGCCACGCAGCGGGAGCAGGGTTCGCAACTTCATCCGCGCCTTATGCAATTGAGATTTGCTGTTCCCGATCGAGCAGCATAACATTTCCGCGATCTCATTGTGTTCGTAGCCTTCAATGTCGTGCAGCACAAAGACGATTCGGTATCCGGGGGAAAGGCCGTCGATCGCCCGCTCCAAAGTCATGCGATCGATCGAACCATAAAGAACATCGTCTCTTTTTCCAATATCTTTCCTCGGCCCATCTTCCGTCTGCGGTTCCAAAGTCCCTTCCAGTGAAACCTCCATGAGCCCTTTCTTGCGCCAGCGCATCAGCACAATGTTCACCGTCAGGCGGTGCAGCCACGAGGAAAATGCGGATTCGCCGCGAAAGGACGCAATCTTGCGGTAGAGCTGTAGAAATGCTTCTTGTGTGAAATCTTCCGCCTGGGCATGGTCGCGTGTCATGCGCAGGCACAAGGAAAAAACACGCCGCTTATGCTGAGCGTAGAGCGCTTCAAAGCAGCCCACATCGCCCGCGCGCGCTCTTTCGATCACCTCGGCCTCGGGCATGCCGGCAAGCAGAATTGGCTTCCTGTTGAGCGTGCCTTCGCGTCTCTTAAAGACCAGTCTCGATTGCGGTGACGGATAAGATTTCTTAAGTGCGAGGGGTTGAGGCAAGAAGCCTCTTTTCTATCCACCAATATGCTGGACTTCAGTGTGATGCAGCAGAGTAGCTGGATGTTGCCTTGTCCCAGTTGGCGAAAGGGCGGGACTCAATACTTGCCTCGGGAAGGGAACAAAAAAGGCGGTCCATGCGGACCGCCTTCGTGTGCACAATCTCAGATCTCGGTTATCCAGCCACTTGTTCCAGCTGCTCCTGGTCAACATCGAAATTCGAATACACGTTTTGCACGTCGTCGGTGTCTTCAAGAGTTTCCAGCAGGCGGATCATCTGGTTGGCGGCCGGGCCTTCCAGCTTGATGTAATTCTGCGGCACCATGCCAAGTGCTGAATGCACCACCTCAAGGCCTGCCTTTTTCACAGCTTCAAGCACCGGTTCAAAGGCATTCGGAGGGGTAAGAATTTCCCAGGTATCGCCGTCGTCGTTGAGGTCTTCGCCGCCGGTTTCCAGCACGATGTTCATCAGGTCGTCTTCTTTTGCGGCCGCTTTTGGCACTGCGATTTGACCTTTTTTGTGGAACATCCAGGCCACGGAGCCGGCTTCACCCATATTGCCGCCGCCTTTGGTAAAGGCGTGGCGGATTTCACTCACCGTGCGGTTGCGATTATCGGTGGTCACTTCCACCAGCAGAGCGACGCCACCCGGCCCGTAGCCCTCAAATGTGATTTCTTCGTAGCTCACGCCTTCCAGCTCGCCGGTCCCGCGCTGAATGGCGCGTTTGATGTTGTCGGCCGGCATATTCTCCGCTTTGGCAGCGGTCACGGCGCCGCGCAGACGCGGATTGCCTTCAATATCGCCACCGCCACTCTTGGCGGCCATGGTGATTTCCTTGATCAGACGGGTAAAAATCTTGCCGCGCTTGGCGTCCAGCGCGCCCTTTTTGTGCTTGATTGTGGCCCATTTTGAGTGGCCAGACATGTGGATAACCTCAAAGAATCAAAGATTTAGGCAGCCGACGAGGAGTGCGGCACGCGCTAATAAGCGCAAGAAAACAAACTAGATTATAGCACGGGCCGTTGTATCATTTCCTGCCATGAGCCTGCGCGAATGGGAGCGCGACGTAGTCAACCGCCAGCGCAACATCGTGTTTCCGGATACGAACCTGAATCAAGGCCGCTTCTATCGAAATATAGCTTCAGGTACGGCCGTTTTCAGTCGGGGACAGAAGATCAGTTTGCTGCTTATTGTGGCCTTTTTCGTCGTCGTGAATGCGGTGGATTTCGCAGGGAGAATCGGTGAGTTTCTTGCAACGAACCAGTTTCAGCCCCCTGTATGGGTCCTGTGGCCATCTCTTTACTCCTTGCTTTGGTTGCTTTTCTGGGTATTTCTAGCGGTCAAGGGCCTTTTCCCCGCGCCCGCGCGCGCCCGCAAGCGCAGACGCGGCTATCGGCGATCAAGCCGAGTTTGATCCGGGACCGCCAGCTGCTGTCTTGCTTCGAAACGCGTAGATCACAGCCAGCAAGGGCGGCGCCAGCAGCACTCCCCAAAACGGAATGATGATGCCGAGGACAATTGGCGCAAACAATGCCGCCCAGAACGGGACCTTGGCCGTGCGCTTCATCAAATACGGCTGCAAAAATAGCCCGTCCGCGACCATGATGACTGCGAACAGGATCAGCACGTAGAAGAAACGCGTGTGGTCCGAACTGAAGGCCCCGGCCAGCGCCGGTCCAATCAAGGAGATCATGACGCCGAAGTTCGGTATGAACTGAAGGATTCCCGCAAGTATGGCCCACAACGGCGCCCAGGGAATGCCGATGATGAGCAATCCCGCCAGCCAGAGAATCGCCACCGCCAGCGAGTCATAACACTGGGCGATAAACCAGTTCTTGAGCGCCGTGCCGGTGGTGCGCGCGTGTGAACGCCAGTCCTGCCAATCCATGAACCAGTTTAACCACAAAGGACACGAAGGAAGAACCAGCAATTTTCACCGCTGGTAGCTTGCTTCAGAGAACGGCGCGATCGATAAAATATCTCGCTGCAGAGCATGGGAGTTTGTCACCTTACCTTCGTGTTCCTTCGTGCCCTTTGTGGTTAAAATAAGAACATGAAATTTGGCGTCATCATTTTCCCCGGCTCCAATTGCGATCACGACAGCTACCATGCCGCGATCACCGCGACCGGCCAGCAGGCCACCATGTTGTGGCATGAGTCGCACGACCTGGAGAACTGTGACGCCATCATCATTCCCGGCGGGTTCGCCTACGGCGATTACCTGCGTACCGGCGCCATCGCCAAATTTGCGCCCATCATGCAGGAGGTGGCAAAGTTCGCGGCTTCCGGCGGGCTGGTCATCGGTATCTGCAACGGGTTCCAGATCTTGTGTGAGGCTGGCTTGCTCCCAGGCGCGCTCATGCGCAACGCGGGATTGAAATACATCTGCAAGTTTGTCGACCTGCGTGTGGAAAGCGTCGACACTCCGTTCACCAACGCGTGCCAGCCGGGTGAGGTGCTCAGAATCCCCGTCGGTCACATGGAAGGCAACTATTATTGCGATCCGCAGACGCTGGAAACGCTCAATCGCCAGAACCGGGTCGTCTTCCGCTACTCCACGCCCGAGGGGCGCATCACCGCTGAGGCCAATCCAAACGGGTCGTTGGATAATATTGCCGGCATCTGCAATGAAGGACGCAGCGTTCTGGGCATGATGCCGCATCCTGATCGCTGCAGCGAGTCTCTGCTGGGCTCTTCAGACGGAGCAAAGATCTTTCGCTCCATGGCCTTGGCTCCTGCGGCGCTGGTTCCACTGGCTTCCCGGTAGAATTCGGGCAGCCCTCCTGCGAACAGCCGCCCGCATCGAACCTTAAGAACCTTCCCCTGGGTTCACTGACGAACGGTCTGACGGACGAATCATCCAACCCAAACCAGGAGACTCTTATGCGTGTAAAAACCGTGATGGCAATTCTTGCCTCTCTGCTGCTCGTTCTGGCAATCGGCTGTACCTCCAACAAAGCCAGTACGCCTGACGTGAAAGACCAGGTCGCAAAAGCCCTGGACAATGCTGGTTACAAAGATTTGAAAGCGGACGTAAACAGTGACAAGCAACTCGTGACCCTGAGCGGCGACGTTAAGACCCAGGAAGACAAAGCCCGCGCGGAAGAGATCGCGAAGAGCGCCGCCGGCGGCTACGTCATCTCCAATGAAATTGGCGTGCGGCCTGAAGGCGCGGAAAGCGAAGCCAAGAAAATCGACTCCAACCTTGATGATGCCATTGAGAAAGACTTCAAGGCGGTGATCATTGCCAACCGGATGGAGAAGCAGCACATCCGCTTTGACGCCAAAAACGGCGTGCTCACGCTGAAAGGCGACGTTGACACCGCTGCGCAGCGCCAGCAGGCGGAAAAACTGGCCGCTACTGTACCCAACGTACAACAGGTGGTTAACGAGCTGGATGTCAAGAATGCCAGGCGCAAATCTTCCGGCCTATGACTGCGACCGGATTGCTTTGCGGGGACGGCGAACAAACGCCGTCCTTTTTTGTTCTTGCAGCGAACGCGGCCATCGTCTACTACCGGAAGGCCTCTTTATTCACGACGTAAGGCATCTTGGCAATATCTCCACCGTAATTTCCCTCCAAGACGTCAATCAACCCTTGTACGCAGCGTCCGGCCATGCCTTTTTCAGGATCGGTGGAGAGGCGCGTGATGCGTCCGGCGCTGGCAAAGTGGTGGAAGAGGCGGCAGCGGTCTTCAATTTCAGGATCGAGCAGCGGCGAATCGGCGGGCAGCGGCTCTTTCTCAAACACGTCGAGCGCCGCACCGGCGATCCATCTTTCTTTCAGAGCTTTGGCCAGTGCGCGTTCGTCCACCACCGGCCCGCGCGACGCATTGATCAGGTATGCATCTTTGCGCATGAGCTTCAGCGTGTACTCGTTGATTAAACGATAGGTCGGCGCGTTGCCTTCGCGGACCAGGGGAACGTGCAGGCTGATGTAATCCGCCTGGCTGAGCGCTACCTCCAGATCAACGTACTTGATCCAGTTTTTCTCCTTGACCATGCCCAGCGTGTGGCGCAGGTCCATGAGTTGCTGCGTGTCAGAGACAAATTTGTGGTTCTGAAAGACCGGGTCGTAGCACAGCACGTTCATGTCAAAGCCGAGGCATTTTTTGATCAGCGCCAGGCCAATGCGCCCGGTGCCGATCACAGCGATGGTTTTGCCGGAGATCTCATCGCCGAGAAACGGTAGAAACGGATGCCATGCGCCCCATTTCTCTTCTCGCACCATCTTCTCGCTGTCCCACATGCGCCGGGCGAGTGCGCCCATCATCAGAAACGTAAACTCGGCCGTCGCGTCATTCAGGACCTCCGCCGTGTTGGTGAATGGGACCTTGTAGCGGTTCGCGTCGGCGCGATGGATATTGTCAAAGCCGACAGCGATCTGCGCGACCACTTTCAGCGTGCCTTTGCCGGACTCAAATACTTCCGCGTCGATGGGATCACGCAGCGTGGTGATAAGACCGTCAACGCCGCTGCGAACTTTCTCCACGATCAGGCTCTTGGGCGGCGCTTCCGGACCGGGAAAAATGTCCAGCTCATAACCTTTTTCACGAAGGAGATTTTCCCCGGCATCGCCGATGTGACAAGTTGCATAGACCCGAAATTTCCTGTTCGTCATGGGATAGACCAGAACTACTGATTTTCACAGATGTGCGCTGATAAGGCAAAAATGGGCCGCGAACGCGCGCGAATCAAACGAATTTGCAATCGTTCGTGTTTATTCGCGAAATTCGCGGCTAGCTTCCAGCAAAAATCAGCAGCGAGCGGACTAGCGCGGCGAGCTGCTTGCCTCAGGTGCAGAGTAGACTCTGCTTGTGCTTGGCTCGCAAGCGGGTTGGAGCGGAGCGACAGAACAAAGCTCTGCGCTTATCAGTGCCCCAACTGCGGTTAAAGGTTTTTCTTCACCCAGGCTCCAACCTGGTCCAGCGCCTTGTCCAGGTTCTCCATGGAATTGGCGATGCTGAAGCGCAGATAGCCTTCACCAAATTTGCCGAACGATGTGCCGGAAAGGCATGCTACGCCGGCCTGCTCCAGCAGCGCCTCCGCCAGTTTGCGCGAAGGCCAGCCGGTCTGTTGCGTGTTGGGAAACGCGTAGAAAGCGCCGTGGGGCAGCCGGCAACTGAAGCCGGGGATTTTGTTGAGACCGGCAATAAACTTGTCGCGACGCGCTTTGAACTGCGAGCGCATATGCTCCACCGATGCCTGGTCGCCCTTGAGCGCCTCCATGCCTGCTACTTGCGTAAAGCCGGCGCTGCAGGAGTTCACGTTGGTCATCAAGCGGCCAAAATGCACGGCCAGATCTTTGCGCATTACGCCGTAGCCCAGGCGCCAGCCGGTCATGGCGAATGTTTTGGACCAGCCATCCAGCATGATCACGCGGTCTTTCCATCCGGGCTGGGACATCAGGGAGTGATGCTGGCCTTCAAAGATCAGCCGGCTGTAGATTTCATCGGAAAGAACCATGATGTCGCGATCGCCGATGGCCGCCGCGATGTCCTTCACGTCCTGCTCGGTCACCACGCTGCCTGTGGGATTATGCGGCGAATTCAGAACAATCAGCTTGGTGCGGTCCGTGATCAGGTCGGCAAGTTCGTTGGGATCGAGCCGGAAATCTTTTTCTTCCCGCATCTGCAGCGGAACGGCTTTGGCGCCGGTGAAGTTGATCAGCGACTCATAGATAGGAAAGCCGGGATTCGGAAAGATGACTTCATCGCCCTCTTCCACCAGCGATGTAAAGGTGAAGTAGATCGTCGGCTTGCCGCCCGGTACGATCACCACTTCTTCTGCGGTCACCTTGACGCCATGTGTGCGTGTGACTTCTTCTGCTACGGCTTCGCGCAACGCTGGCAGTCCAGCGGACGGCGTGTAGTGCGTGTATCCCTTGTGGATGGCGTCGATGCCGGCCTCAATCACGTTCGCCGGAGTGTCAAAATCCGGTTCGCCGATCTCCAGATGGATGATTTCTTTGCCCTGGGCCTCCAGCGCGCGCGCGCGCGCCAGTACTTCAAAGGCAGTTTCATTTCCCAGCCGCGACATGCGTTTAGCCAGTCGCAGTTCAGTATGTGCAATTGTTTGGCTGCTCATTTTTTTATTCGTTGACCGCTTGTTCCTGGCTCTGTGACCGCAACACGTGGGCCACGGTGTACGGCACGCGCCGCACGGGCTCCTGGAAGTTTCGCACCTGCAGGTCGCCCAACAGACCCAGGGCCAGCATCTGTCCGCCAAACACGATCAGTACCGCGGCGGAGATCAGGATGGGGCCGTGTTCTCCCATGACGCTGACGTGCCAGAGAAATTTGGAAACCATGAGCCAGAAAGCGATCCCCAGCCCGCCCAGCAGTGAGAGCATGCCCACCGTGCCGAACAGGTGCAGCGGCCGGTACATGTATTTCAGCAGAAAGCGGATGGTCATCAGGTCAAAGAAAACCCGGAAGGTGCGCGAGATGCCGTAATGCGAATTGCCCTTGGGCCGCACGATGTTCTTGATGGGGATCTCGCAGATGGAAGCGCCGTACCATGAGGCCAAAGCAGGAATGAACCGGTGCAGTTCGCCATACAAGGGAAGCTGCTGGATGATTTCGCGCCGATACGCCTTGTAGGTGGTGCCGAAATCGTGGATCTTTACGCCGCTCAACCGCGACATGGC
>JBGPZS010000432.1:0-3987 GCA_041493865.1 Terriglobia bacterium | reverse complement strand
TCTCGATTGCCACAGTGCCAGCTCTTTGGCTCTCCGGGAATATCCTTCGATTTTTCGCTCGGGAACAGCCTGATAGTAGCTGACCAGTTTTTTCAGATACGCGCGCACTGGCGTGTAAGCGATACCCAGCTCTTCTTTGCTGCGCGTGTTTTCCAGTGACGACATCCACGGACCGCTGAACGGCGAGCAATCCCGCAGGAGCCCTTCACGGTCAAGCTCCTCCCTCGGCACGCGGACCATCTTCAGCGGCCGATGCATCAACTCCGCCAGCAGTTCCAGAAACTGATCGAGTGATAGCGTCTCGTCCTGCGCGATGTTATAGGCCCTTCCTTTGGCCAGATCGCTTTCCGCAAGTTGCATCATCGCCCGCACCACGTCCTCTCCATAGACATGGCGTAGCGGCAGCCCGTCGCCTTCGGGTATCAGGATTGGACCGCCATCCTGCAGGCGAAGGAAGTATCCATAAATGCGGTCGTAGTGGTCGCGTTCGCTATTCACCATCGGCAAGCGCAGGCTGGTAAAGGGAAATTTTCGTTCCGCCCAGGCTTGCGCGAACACGTCTTCCGCCTGGCGTTTATCGAAACCGTACAGCCAGTTCTCATATTCCGACACATCCGATTTCGGCGGCTCAGTTTTCACCGGCCCGGGATAATCATCTTCTTTAAATGGCCTCTCCACGCCGATGCGCACCAGGTACACCTGCCCGGTGCTCAGGAATATGTAGCGTCCAACACGGTCTGCAAACAGCTCCACCGCCGCCTTCGCTTCTGGCCCGTTATAAAGCGTGGTATCGACGACCAGATCGAATTCCCTAACCGCCAGCGCCCGCTTTAACTGTTCGGGATCAGTGCGGTCGCCACGCAGACGCTCAACCTCTTCCGGCAGATCGTCTCGCGTCTGGCCGCGATTGAAGACCGCCACTTCATACCCATGTTGCAGCAGTGCCTGGACCATCGATGGCCCAAGGTTCCGTGTTCCGCCAATGATGAGTGAACGCATTCGCGTATTGTAATCGGTCTCCTCGGAGACGCTTACCACCCGACCGTCGCATAGTACGCGTTGTTCCCGCTCCGCAGATCTTTCCCGTAGACCAGTGCCACGCCAACTCCCAGGACTCGCATTTTCGCCTGCACTCCGGTATCGAACAGCCACTTCTGCGAACCGAGCCCGGAAGACGGATCGTTTATCTTGCCGATGTCGAGTAGCGGCCCCACTTTCACCTGCAGAATGCCGTTGGAGTACACGTGCTTATCACCCTCCCAGTTGGAAAGAAAATAATCGCCTCCCAGCGGCGCGCTGCCCTTCTGCCCGTGGCGCGTGCCAATGTGCGCGCGCAGAAGCAGGTCATTGTCACGCTCCAGACCGAGCATGAATAGTTCATCAAACGGGATCTGGCCGAAGGTCTTGCCGCCGCGGATGCGCCACTGGATCTCGTAATCATCACCGCGCGACTGCGGCAACCAATGAACTTCAAGTAACCCTTGAAGTTTTTCGAACAACTGCCCCGGCTGCGCCCACAAACGTCCTGCCTGAGAACTTGCTCCGCTGGAAATAGTCAATCGCCGTTCCGGCGAACGCCAAAGCTCATACTTAAGCTGCGTTATCTGTTTGATCTGATAACCCTGGGCGAGCAGTTGTGGCGTGATGGCCACACCCGCTAGCACATTGCGAAAATCGCGGTGCGAAACCTCAAAGCCGGTCGCCCAGCTCCAGCGCGCGCCCACCAGCCGGCTGATCTCAGCGCCCACGCTCTCGCGACGCTGGTTCAACGCGCCCAGCACCGTGCTTGGCCCCGTAAATGAGGTTTGCACCGTCCAGTTCTCATTGCGCACGTCCGCGCCCAGACGGTAGCGCCATTTAGGGTCTCCGCCGAGCGGCCCGGTAAGCCAGGCAGAAGCACGGCGCTTGTCGGGGTCCCAGCGCGCCCGCGAAACAATGTTCGTGCCCGAGCCGCGCAGGTTGTAATACTCCGGCGTGATTTCCTGGAAAAAGACTCCGCCAAAGACCCGCATGAGCGCTTCCGCTTTGGTATTGCCAAAACCGTTGCGCTCCCAGGCGCGGAAGATCGCGTCAAACTTGCCGTCAGTGCGCGCGCTCAGCTCAAAGCGATAGCTGGGGAAAACCTCCAGGCCGCGAACACGTGCTTCACTGGTGAGCAGCTGGTCGAGCGTTAAGGCGCTTGCCGGCGCGAAGGCAAAGGCGTGGTCGAGCAACGCGGGTCGAATGCGCAAAGCTGGTGCGCTCCGCACTTCTGCGATCTCCGGCTTGCCGGCGCGGTTCCAGTATTTCAGCGCGGCTTCCAGATTGCCTTCCAGAAAATATGTGGTGGCCAGAAACTCGTTGGCGTAGGCATCTTTCGGATCGAACAGCAGGGCGCGCCGCAGATAGCGTCTGGTCTCGCCGGCATTTTTCTGCTTGAAAGCGACCCCCGCCAGCTCGATGGGAAAACGGCTGTCTCGCGGCGCAAGTTGCTCTCCGGCCAACAGGGCGTTGCGAGCGTCGTCCCATCGCTCCAGATGCGCCAGCGCTACCCCGTAGTAATAATTAAGGTCGGCGGAGGCTCGCGGGACATTTTCCAGTAGCTGCGTGAGTTCAGACCAGCGTTCTCTTTCGAAGAGTTGTTTGGCTTCCGCGGTGGGACTACTTTGCGCGTAGCTCAGCGCGCAGCAGCACGCTGTAACCAAGAGCAGCAGAGCGCAAAAACGTTGTGCGGAGATCTTCTACCTCACCGGGCCAAGGCCCGATCCCAAGTCACTTGGCAGCGCCAGCAGCGTCCATCGGCCTACCGCGCTCCATTGCTTTTCAAAACTCGCCCGCTCCTGTTTGAGCAGCTTGCGCTGGGCAGCGTCGTTCAGCAACACTACGTTCTGCTCTGGATCAACTCCCACCACAACCACGTAATGCATTGATGTCTCAAGCGCAGCAGGCTTTAGCGCAGCGATCAGTGGACGCCCTTTTGCCAGATGCTGTCTCAGGTCGTTCCACGTTCCCGCGAAGGTAAAAGCCTTGAAGCCATGCTGTTGAAAGTAGTTCTCCATGTCAGAAGCGCGTATGCCATGGTCTTTGCTGGAATAGAGCTCGCGCTGGATCTCAACGGCATCAGCGCTCGCATCTACGGGCCTGGCTTGCTGTTTGCGCCAATACTGCATCACCATGGCGATGCTGGCGGCGCCGCAGCCTTCTTTTTCCTGTTTGATAAACGGAACGTCGAGCCATGCGCCGGGCGTTGCGGCAAACACAAAGCCGCAGAGACACATAATGCAAAGGAGTCTCTGCGGCATATGTCGAAACATGAAGATTGCTTTACCGGACTGCCACAATGATCAGAACCAGCACCGCAATACCCAGAATGATTAAGATCAAGTCACGTTCGCTGAGGTCGCCGGCGGAAAAATCAGCCTGCGCCTTGTTTGCCCGCGCAGCCAGTTGGGCCAGCTCCTGAACGTCGAGACTGGAAACGGCGGTCTTTACCTGCTGCAGATCCACCTTCGCCGATTTCATGGCTTTTTCAGCCGCCGGCGTGGACAGCAGATGCTGCACGGTTTCCAGGTTATGCTGCCTGGCCTGCGACGCCGCGACGGCTTCTTTCTGCAGGTCGGCGGGGCTAACCACGTGGCTCTGAGCGAGCGCTTCCGTGGGAACAATGAAGAGTGCCACCAAAACCATGGCAATCGCCACACGTAGGGATTGCCGCAAATCAAATTGCATAGTCAAGCTCCTCCACTGATGTTCCGGCCAGATTGGCAAAAGTATACATGAACAATGGGTAGTGATCTGGTAACCGCAGTCCTGGTACGTACGTGCAGTAGCAGTAACATGCAAAGGAATTTGCATGTTTCCAGCCGCACCCGCTGTTCCCCTGGCAGGTATTGATGCCGAGTCTCTTAACTTGGAAGGGGGGAAAAGGGGAGCAGTTGCCTGCTCCCGGAACGCATTCGAATTCGCGCCTTTATCAGTTGGTCGAGTCGGTCTTGGTCTCCGCCTTGG
>JBGPZS010000039.1:0-14113 GCA_041493865.1 Terriglobia bacterium | reverse complement strand
TTTTTAGTCCGGCCAGCGTCGCCGCTGACGCAGGTTCGCAGCCAATCCCTTCAGCACCCAGATCGGCCTTGGCCTGCGCGATCTCCTTTTCGCTGACCTCCTCACACGCGCCACCCGTGCTCTTGAGCACGCTCACCGCTTTTCGCCACGAGGCGGGATTGCCAATTCGTATTGCCGTTGCCCTGGTCTCAGCATTCACACGAATGAGCTCTTCTCCGCCGTTTTCACGCATCGTGCGGACGAGAGGATTAGCGCCCGCAGCCTGAATGATGGAGATCTTCGGCAATGATTTGATCAAGCCAAGATCACGCAGCTCAATAAATCCTTTGCCCAGGGCCGAACTGTTGCCCAGGTTTCCTCCAGGCACAATCACGTGCTCGGGAACCCGCCAGTCTAGTTGCTCCATCAGTTCAAACGCCACCGTCTTTTGCCCTTCCAGGCGGTAAGGGTTGAGCGAATTCAGCAGGTAGGCGGGGAACCTGCGCACCACCTCATGCAGCACTTTCAGGCACCCGTCAAAATCGGTGCGCAACTGCAGCACGTGGGCGCCGTATTCCAGCGCCTGCGCCAGCTTGCCCGCGGCCACCTGCCCCGCAGGCAGGAGAACAATGCTCTTCATCTCCGCCCGTGCTGCGTATGCGGCGACTGAGGCCGAGGTGTTTCCCGTGGAAGCGCAGCACACCCAGGAAAAGCCATCCGCCTTTGCCATGGTGATCGCCGCGGAAATGCCCGTGTCTTTGAAGGAGCCTGTGGGGTTCATACCCTGATGTTTCACCAGAAGATGCGGCAGCCGCAGTTCACGCGCCGCTTTTTTGAGCGGGACCAGGGGCGTGTTGCCTTCGTTCATTGTTACGATGTTGCGGCGCTCTACTTGAGGCAACAGCTCACGGAAGCGCCAAACGCCGCTCGAATTCTCCGCCAGAGACGATCCGCGCCGCTCCTGCCAGATTTCCTTCAGGCGCAGCGCGAATCCAGGAGATGCGGCGGCCCACTCCGGGTAGACCACCTCCAGTAGTTCCGTGCATTGCGAGCAGCGGAACATTCGGTCGGCGGTCTCCTGCACCTTGCCGCAGTGGACGCATCGCAGCACATGCGTGGCTACGTGCGAATTCGCAGGCAGTGTACTCATTGCGCCCCCGTCGCCATTGAAACGTTGGGCCGGAGGCACAGTGGAACGTTGGAGCCGGCCGGTCCGCAAAACTCATCGTGCACGGCGCGCACAACCTCCGCGCCGCGCGCTGCCGGCACGGCAAAGCAGATGCTCAGTTCGCTGGCGCCCTGTGCCACGGCAATCACGCTGACTTCGCGCCGCGCCACAGCGGAGAAGACGCGGCCCAGAATGCCGCACGTTCCCTTCATCGACTCGCCCAGCACGGCCACCACCGCAATATCATTATTGACCTCCGCCGGGAGGAGCACGCCCTGCCCCAGCTCAATGCGGAAAGTCGTGTTGATCAGGTGCAGCACGCGCGCCGTGTCGTCCTTGCGCAAGACCAGCCCCAGCGCGTGCTCAGGAGAAGATTGTGTCGCGAAGAGCACCTCGGTCTGCTCTTGTCCCAGGCGCAGGAAGAGCCTCCCCCAGAGCTCGACTGGATGCACGTCGCGCCGCGTGAACAGCGTGATGAGGGTTGCATCCTTCACTGAAGTTACAGACTTCACCGGCGAGTTGGCCGGTTGCGCGTCATGGGTGATCTTGGTCCCGGCAACCTCCGGCCTGAATGAATTCTTGATCCATACAGGGAAGCCGGCCTCCGCCGCCGGATATGCGGCCTTGGGATGGATTACCTTGGCGCCGTAATATGCCAGTTCAATCGCCTCTTCAAAGCTGATCTCGGGGAGCGTAGCGGCATCCGGGCAGATGCGCGGATCGGCCGTGAGCACTCCGTCCACGTCCGTCCAGATCCAAACCTCATCCGCGCCTGCTGCCGCTCCGATGATGGTGGCGGAGTAATCCGATCCTCCCCGGCCCAGCGTGGTGGGCTTGCCTTGCGCGTTGGCGCCGCTATATCCGGCGACCACCGGCACTACGCCGCGCTCCAGAAGGGGCAGCAACGACTGCCCGCATTGCTTACGAGTTGCTTCGATGTCCGGGGCAGCGTTGCCGAAGTTGCTGTCGGTTACGATCACGTTTTCCGCGCGCACAAACTCGGCGTTGTCCCCCCTCTGCTGAAGATACCTGGCCAGCGCCCAGGCGGAGATACGTTCGCCCAGGGCCACAAGAGAGTCCGCGGTCCGCGCCGAAATATCAGAGCGCAACGCGGAGAGCGCATGGCATGCGTTCTGCAACTGGGCGACGACTTCAGCAGTGAAATCATTGGCCGCAGCGCGATGCGTGGGATCGAACAAGTCGCCGATCAGTTCGCGGTGTACGTTCTCAAACGTTTGCAGGTGCGCCATGGTCGCGGCGGAATCGCCGTGCCGCGCCGCTTCCATGGTCTTGAAGATGAGGTCTGTCACCCCCGCCATGGCCGACACCACCACCACAATGCGGCCGTGCTTGGCCGCCTGGCCCACAATTTCAGCGCACTGGCGAACCCGTTCCGCGCTACCCACGGAAGTGCCGCCAAACTTCATCACGATCAAACGTTTCCTGCTCATTGCGGTTTCTCCAGCTTATGCAATACTGCCCCGAGCCTTTCTACCAGCGGGACCAGTTCACGTGTAACCCCGGCGCCATTGTTATCGGCCGACGTGAACAAGGCTTCCGTCTGCACGCCCTCCTCGGCGAATATTCTTTGCAATTCCTCAGCGATTCGCATTTCGTCCCCGGTGCTGAATGCAATCACCGACGAGCCTGATCCGCTGATGGCCACACCCAGCAAGCCCGGCCGCCGCAGGCCCAGGCAGCGTTCCATGCCGGGTACAAGTTTCTGGCGGTAGGGCTGATGCAGCTTGTCATGGAACAGTTCCGGGAAGAGCTCGAACCTTCCCGAGAAGCAAGTTGCGGCAAGCAGCGATGTGCGCTGCAAGGTATGAAGCACATCGGCGCGGTCATACGATTTGGGCAACACCTGTCGCGCTTCATGCGTGGGCACGGTGATAGACGGAGTCACCAGGACCAGGCGAATGCTCTCAGGGAATTTCGTTTGCAGCGTAACCACACGGTCCACATTATTCGAAAGGGCCAGGGCCAGTCCGCCGTAGTATGCGGCGGCGGCATTATCGATGTGGCCTTCAATCTCTTCCGCCCAGCGCAGGACCTGCTCCGGGGCCGTTTCTTTACCGCTGTACCTGGCGCCCAGCAGCAGCCCGGCAATCACAGCAGCGGCGCTGCTGCCCAGACCCACGCCGATAGGAATGTCACTTTGCACCAGCACGTGGCCTGCGGGCGGAGGCGCATTGAGTCTTTCCGCGGCATAGCGCAGGGCACGCAGTATCAGGTTCGAACTTTGCATGGGGAAACGTTCCGGAGTCTTGCCCTGGTATTCCAGGCTCAACTCCGTCGCGCGGGAGGGCACGAAGAGCGCTCTAAGATAAAGTTTGAGCGCCAGGCCGCCGCAATCGAAGGCGCAGCCCAGGTTGGCGGAAGTTGCCGGCACCACTGCCCGCCAGCCGTATCCCGCATTTTCTGAATTTGACCGGTCTTTTGATCCGTCCATGCTGTCCGTCTTTCTTCCCAAAACAAAAACCCACTCGCCTTGGGCGAGTGGGTCAGGAAACTTGATAATTGCTGTTTTACTCTGCCGGCTCGCCCGATTGTTGCCTGGATGTGGCTGTGCGTGTGCTTGTTGTTGTCAAACACATGGCCATGGCGAAGCTGTTCTGGCAAAGCTGCATGAAACGGCACTATAGCCCGGACAAGCGGGCAGAGTCAAGGGCAAGCTGGCTGCCCAAAAACGATGGTAACAGGCGGCCCTGCGAACGAACCACAAATATGCTTGCCACAACCATTTCGACCCTAACTCAGACGGGCGGCCGATGATCGATCAAAGATAAAAGATTCAATTCCCGGGTCGTTTTTTATTTCACCAGAAAATGTGCTCTGCCCCTTGACACCTTACTTCCAGCGGATTACCTTTCCTATATGCGAGTTATGCGCCAGAACATGTGTACCTGTTGTCGCACGGCGACCCATGTGTCTCTGGCCGGAGAAACTGCTACCTAATTTGCATTTATAGTTTAGGAAACAGGGCCCATCGCCAGAGCAGGCGATGGGCCTTTTGCTTTTTGCCAGTTTGATTTGTCCGGACGATTGTGAGTGAGACATGAGCGCAGTAGCCGTAACAACGATCAAAGAAACCAAGGCCCAGCAGGTGGAACGTCTCAAGCTGGAGAAAAATCCCTGGGAGTGCTTCGAGGAAATCCGCCAGTTTGCGCGCCAGGGCCATACTGCTATCCCCGATGAATGGATCAAGACGTATTTCCGCTGGTGGGGCGTTTACACGCAGGGCGATGGCGCCGGGGCCATCGGCGGCACTGGCGGCGAGGGCAAAGCGACTCCGTATTTCATGTTGCGCATCCGTTTGTCCAACGGTTTCATCAACGCCCGCCAGCTGCGTGCGGTCGCCGAGCTTTCAGAAAAGTACGCCGGTGGCATCGCCGACATTACCGTACGCCAGAATATCCAGCTTCATTGGATCACCATCAAGGACCTGCCGCATGTCCTTGAAGCTTTGTTCGAAACCGGCCTGACCTCCATGGCCACCTGCGGCGATGTTACCCGCAACGTTACCGGCTGCCCGCTTGCCGGCCTGGACGCGCATGAACTGTGCGACGCCTCGCCGCTGGTTGAAGAGACGGTGCAGCTGCTGGTCAATAATCCTGAGTTCTACAACCTCCCGCGCAAATACAAGATCAGCATCAGCGGCTGCCGCGACTGGTGTTCTTATCCCGAGATCAATGATCTGGCGTTCACGCCGGCCGTTCGCGAAATTGGCGGCAGGCACGAAGCAGGGTTTTCCATTCGCGTGGCCGGAGGGCTTTCCACGGAGCCGCACCTGGCCGTGCGTCTCAACGCGTTCGTGCGCTGGGTGCAGGTCATACCGGTCACCAAAGCCGTAAGCGAGCTGTTTCGCGAAGCCGATGTACTGCGGGAAAATCGCGAGCGCGCCCGGCTGAAGTATCTGTTTCTTCAGCACGGCTGGACCGCGGAATTCTTTTTACGGGAAATTGAGCGCAAGCTTGGCTACAAATTGGACCCCGGGGTTCCCGAGCAGGCGCCGGATGATGTCTTTCGCGACCACGTGGGCGTCCAAGCGCAAAAGCAGCCCGGCATGTTTTACGTCGGCGCGGCGGTATTGCGCGGCCGGATCACGCCGGAGCAGTTGCGCGTGGCCGCCGATCTCGCCGAGCGCCATGGCAACGGCGAGCTACGCGCCACCAACACACAGAATCTGGTCATCGTGAACGTGCCGCGGGAGAAGACCGCGGCCGTAGCTCTTGGCCTTGAGACCGCCGGATTGCACGTTGCCGGATCAGCCTTCCGGCGTGGCGCCGTTGCCTGCACCGGCAGCGAGTTCTGCAAGCTGGCCATCACTGAGACCAAGTCTTTCACCCGCTGGCTGGTGGAAGAATTGGAAGAGCGCCTGCCGGAGTTTGATCAGCAGTTGAAGCTCAATGTTACCGGCTGTCCCAATAGCTGCGGCCAGCACCGCATCGCCGACATCGGCCTGGAAGGCAAGAAGATCAAGGCCGGCGGTCGCATTCAGGATGCCTATTACTTCTGCCTGGGCGGCGCCGTGGGCGAGCACGCGGGCTTTGCGCGGCCCGTTGGCTATCGCTGCCCAGCCAGCGAAGTGCCGGACGCGATTGAGCGGCTGCTGCGCAACTACCTGGATGCTCGCCGTGCGGGAGAAAATCTGCGCCAGTTTTTCGCGCGGCACGCGGAAACTGCATTGCGCACTTTCCTTGCCGGTGAAGACCTTCCGCCCGTCCTGCGCGATCCTTCGCCGGGAAGGGTGCCGCACGGACTGGAAGGCTAAAAGGAAACGTCATGTCTTTATATCCAATCTTCCTGAAGCTCGAAGGCCATAAGGTGCTGATCGTCGGCGGTGGCTTGATCGCCGAGCAAAAAATTGAGGCGGTGCTTCGCTCGGCAACTGACGTTACCGTCGTCTCGCCGAACGTCACTCCGCGAATTTGCCTGTGGGCACACCAGGGCCGGCTCAAATATGTCGCGCTTGAATTTCAGCCGGGCATGACTCGAGGGTGCTTTCTTGTCATCGCCTGCACCGATTGCGAAGAGACGAACCGGGCAGTCTATCAGGAAGCACGGAAGTCCGGCGCTCTGAGCAATGCTGTTGACGATCCCGATTATTGCGACTTTTACGCGCCCGCTGTGGTCAGCCGGGGCGAGTTCCAGATTGCCATCTCCACCGGAGGCAACAGCCCGGCACTCAGCCAGCATGTTCGCATGGAACTGGAGCAGGAATTCGGCCCGGAATACGAGTCATGGACGGCTTGGCTGGGGCGCATGCGTGACGTGATGCGCAGAGTGCTGCCCCGCACCGAGCGGCGCAAAGAGCTGCTGCATCTGCTGGCTCTGTGCAAGCCGGGAAAATTTGCAAATCATCAAATCTTCAACCAAGAAAACTTCAACCAACAGAATCCGGGAGGGAACCATGGACCACTTGAGACAGTCAGAACTGGAGAACAAGTTGAGGCGCGCGTTAAAAGAGCATCAGGCTGAAGGGCTGAACATGATCGGCAATGCCGACCAGTTGCTGCATCGCCTGGTTGAGGCGGTGGATGAGTGGATTGAAGACCGTCCCCTGAGCAGGCAGAAGAGCGCGTAATCATGCCCGGCAAAGTCTACATCGTCGGTGCGGGCCCCGGAGCGGCAGACCTGCTGACACTCCGGGCCGCGTCACTGCTGCGCGTGGCGAATGTGGTGCTGCATGACGATCTGGTGCCGGCCGAAATCCTCGACCTCTGCCCGCCCTCAGCGGAAGTGGTTAACGTGGGCAAGCGCTGCGGACGCCATGGCAGCAGCCAGGAGCAGATCAATGCGCTCATGGTGTGGCATGCGAGGGAGACCCAAGCCGAAACAATCATCCGTCTCAAGTCGGGCGACCCGGCGGTCTTTGGACGCTTGGGCGAGGAACTGGATGCGTTGCGCCGGGCCGGAGTTGAGGTTGAAATCGTGCCTGGGGTGACGGCGGCATCTGCCGCTGCGTCCAGGGCCGGCATCACGCTGACCGACCGCAACGCTGCGTCCTCGCTGGTGGTCATCACCGCACACAATGTCCGGGGAGAAAAAATGCGTCTTGCCGGATTCGATCCGCGGCGCACCACCTTCGCCATCTACATGCCCGGACCAGACTACGGCAAGATCGCGCACGAACTGATGGAAGCCGGCGTGAATGGCAGCACGCCCTGCCTGCTGGTTTCCAACGCAGGCCGCAGTAATGAACAGAAACGCTTTCTGCTGCTGCAGGATTTGCCTTTTGCCGGAGGCGTGACTGCGCCGGCCCTTCTGGTCGTCGGCGAAGTGGCGCGGCGTGTGCCGGGTGAAATCGCCAACAACATTGGCGAGTTGGTGCAAGGTGTGCCAATCCACGTGAATGAAAATGTCCCTAAGCCTGGTGGTGTCCAGGCTCAGGGGCTTCCATAGCCGAACCGCAGGATCTCTACTGCCCAGGAGCTTTTTGTACCTCGTGCTCTGTTTGATCGGCTTGTTTTTGCTCGTTCTGACTGCTAGCAGCAGTAAGTGGTTTTAAATCTCTAATCCTATCCTCCCGCAATCGACGGCACCAGCGTGATCTCATCGCCTTCCTTGAATTTGTAGTCTTTGTCCAGGAAGCGGATGTCTTCGTCGTTGACATATATGTTCAGGAACCGGCGCACGTTGCCTTGTTCATCGCGCAAGTGGGGTTTTAGCTCAGGGAAGCGACTGCCCAGGGCGTCCAGCAGACCCGTCAAGTCGGCGGCCGTGCAGTCGTATTTGTCAGAGCCCTCGGTATGGCGGCGGAATGCGCTGGGGATGGAAACTGTAATGCTCATTTACGCTGCTCCTTTTCCTGCGGCACGGGCGTTCGCGAACTCACGGTCAAGATACTGTTCAAATGCTGCCAGCTTCGGCGCAATCGGTTCTACTGTTTCAAACCTGCCGGCCAAAGCGTCTGTGGTCTTGAGTCCATTGCCGGTGATGCAAAGCACCGTCGTTTCGTCAGGACGTATGCGGCCTTGCGCGTAGAGCTTGCGCGCCACGGCAACGGTCACGCCGCCGGCGGTCTCGGTGAAGATGCCTTCGCTTTCCGCCAGGAGAGTCATACCGTCCACAATCTCCGGATCACTGGCGTCCTCGGCCCAGCCGCCGCTGCCCAGGATCGTCTTTGCCGCATAAAAGCCATCCGCCGGATTGCCGATGGCCAGCGAGCGCGCGATCGTCGCCGGCTTCTGCGGTTCAATCTCATTGCGCCCGGCCTTCACCGCGGTGCTGATGGGGCTGCAACCAGTGGCCTGTGCGCCGAAAAACTTTACCTGCTTCTCTTCCACCAGTCCCAGCGCGATCAGCTCTTTGAAGGCTTTGTAGATTTTCGTGATCAATGACCCGCCGGCCATCGGGACAACTACATTGTCGGGCAGCCGCCAGCCAAGCTGCTCGGCGATCTCGTAGCCCACCGTCTTCGAGCCTTCGGCGTAATAAGGGCGCAGATTCACGTTGACGAAGCCCCAGCGATGCTTGTCCGCGATCTGCGAGCACAGGCGGTTCACGTGGTCATAGTTGCCGTCAATGCGCACGATCTGCGCGCCATAGATCTGTGTGCCCAGGACTTTGGCCGGCTCCAGATCGGCAGGAATAAAGATGCAGGCGCGGAATCCCGCGCGCGCCGCCTGGGCGGCAACGGCGTTGGCCAGGTTGCCGGTGGAAGAGCAGCTCACCACCTCGAAGCCGAAGTTTCTGGCCTGGGTGAGCGCCACGGCCACCACGCGGTCTTTGAAGCTGAGCGTGGGGAAGCAGACTGCGTCATTCTTGACGTACACCGACCGGCTGCGCAGCCTTTCGCCCAACTTCGCCGCTTTTACCAGCGGAGTGAAACCGGCGGGGGAACTAGAATCAAATGTTTCTGTCGCTCCGCTCCATACCGCTGTGGTTTTGGTTTTCTCCATGTTGCCATTTGCTCCTGCGGCAACGCCGCTCGGCGCGTGGTCGGCCTCGCGGCGGAGTGCCTTATCGAAGTCTTCCGGCAGGGGAAGCAGCTCCCGGTAGCGCCACAGGTTTGCTGGTCGCCGGGCAATTTCATTTTTACTGACCTCTTTGCGGATGCGGTCCCAGTCATAGGCCACTTCCAGCGGAGCGAAGCAGTTCTGGCAGAACGAAATCGGCTGGTTGCCCCAGGCAGCCTGGCATTCGCGGCATCGCAATTCGTAACGCAGGTTCGTGCTCATCTTCTCTCTCCTCTAGCGTTGGTTCAGCGGTTACGCGGCAAAACCTTCTACGGCAAACGAAAAAACCCGCTGCCGAGGCAGCGGGTCCATGATTGCTGAATAAAAATTTGCTATGAACCTTTCTGCCTCGGCGTGAACACACACATAGCCATCGCGCGACAACACATGGCCATGTTGGAGACAGAAAGTAACATCAGGGAAACTATAAACCAGCAGGCTACGGCAATGCAAACTAGCAGAGTCTCGACTTTAGCTCGTCATCAGCTCCCTGGCCCTGATCGTCGTCTTGATCACGGCGTTCATCAGCGTTACGCGCAGCCCGCCTTTCTCGAGTTCCATCAGGCCTTCAATCGTGCAACCTGCGGGGGTGGTCACGGCGTCTTTGAGCAACGCGGGGTGGTGTCCGGTTTCAAGCGCCAGTTGCGCCGAGCCATACAGCGTTTGCGCCGCCAGGGTTGTGGCCATCTCGCGCGGCAAGCCGACTTTCACTCCGGCTTCAGCAAGAGATTCCAGGATCACAAATACGAAGGCCGGCCCGCTGGCGGAGAGAGCGGTGATGGCGTCCATGTGTTTCTCATCGACCACCAGGGCGCGGCCCACGCTCTCAAACAAGTGCTTCGCCGTTTCCAGATGCTGGGGCAGTGCCACTGGGCCGGCGCATACAGCCGTCATGGCGGCTCCCACCATGGCCGGGGTGTTCGGCATGGCACGGACCACGGGCACTCCCTTGCCGAGTTTTTGCTGGATGAAACTGGCCGTGGTTGAAGCGGCAATCGAGATCACCAGCGTTCCGGGATCGAGCGCCGGAGCAATCTCATCCAGCAACTGGCCCAGCGCCTGCGGCTTCACGCACAGCAGGACGATCTCAGCCCCGGCGACGGCAGCGCGATTATCGGTGCTAACCGAAACGCCGCCCAGTTCTTTTGACAACTCTTGTGCGCGCTCGCCGTGTTGCACCGTGGCAACCGCTTCCGCAGGCGTGATCAGCCTGCGCTCCAGAAACGACTCCAGCAGAATGGTCCCCATCTTGCCGCAGCCGAGGACGGCAATTTTCTTTTGCGCGTGGGCCGTGGCGGCGCGGCTGGGTTGTGTCAGCGTGGTGGATGAACTCATGATGTCCATTCCTTTCTCCGCAAAAAACAAAGACCCGCTGCCTTTGCGGGGGCAACGGGCCTGAATATGATTGCTGATCGAGCTTATGCAGCCATATTACCCTCTGCCCCCGTGGACACACGGAAGCGGGTAGGCCGCCTGTGCCGGGTTGGGGCGAGAGGTAAACATGAATAAGCGCACTATAGCCGATGTTGACAGGCCAGACAAGCAGAGAATCCAGCGTTGAGAATCCACGGCCCGCCCGGCAGACCTGAGGTCCAGAGGCGTCGATGGATGCGTCATTCGTAGCGCAGAGCCACCAGAGGATCGACCTTGGTGGCACGGCGCGCCGGAATATAACATGCTGCCAGCGCAACCACGGCCAGCAGGCATGCCACCGCCACCAGCGTGATTGGGTCGCCGGCCTTGACGCCATAGAGGAAACTGGCGAGCAAGCGCGTTACTCCCAGAGCGACGGCAATTCCCACCGCGGCCCCGGCAATGATGAGGCCCACTGCTTTCGCCAGAACAAGACGAACCACGTTATACGATTGCGCGCCCACCGCCATGCGGATGCCGATCTCGCGCGTGCGCCGCGTGACTTCATATGACAGCAGCCCGTAAAGTCCCAGGCACGCCAGCACCAGGGCGAGCAGCCCGAAGAAGCTGGAAAGCTGGGCGATCAAGCGCTCGTTTGAAACTTGCCGGTCAATCTGCTGCTGCTCGGTGTTGATGCGGAAGAGAGCCAGGCTATCGTTAGCGTGGTTGACGGTGTTGCGCACCGCCGGAATCAATGACGTAGGGTCAGCGGCCGTGCGCAGCTCGAAAAACGTTTCACCGCCGGTATTGGGCTCATAGAACGTGGGGCTGATCTCCCGGCGCAGATTGTTGTACTTGGCATCGCCCACAACGCCGATGATTTCCAGCCCCGGGTTGGCGGGCTCACCGTCTTTAGCGGGGCCGTTCCCAAAAATCTGTCCAAGAGGGTTCTTGTCCGGGAAATAACGGCGGACAAACAACTGGTTGACGATTACCGGCCCAGCCACGGACGGGGGCTTGCCTGGTGAATTGGCAGCTGCGGCGATGAAATCCGCCCGCGAGAAATCCCGTCCGGCCAGCAGGGGAATGCGCATGGTGGCAAAGAAGTTGGGGCCTATTGCAAGTTCGTCGGCCTCCACGGTCTCTTTTGAATCGAGCGGCGTGCCCGGTTTGCGGAAGTTGGTGGTGCTCAAGCCTCCACCCAGCAGAGGGCGCCAGGAATAGCTCACAGACTTTACGCCGGGCAGGGCTGCGAATCTCTCCTGAAGATCGTGATAGAGGGCGTCCACCTGGGCTTCTTTGTAGCCGGCCAGCTTGGGGTCCATCCCAAAGAGCAAGAGATTATTCGCATCGAATCCAGGATCAAGGCCCTTCAGGTTCGTCAGCGTGCGCACCAGCAGGCCGGCTGTCGCCAAAACCACAATGGCCAGGGTAACCTGTATGGCCACCAGCGCGTTGCCCATATTGAAGCGGCGCCGCTTGCCGTGTCCGCCGGAGAGGCCTGTTTCACCGGCTTTGAGAGAAGGCGTCAGTTCCACTCGCAATCCGCGAAACGCCGGCGCCATGCCAAAGACCAAACCGGTCAGGACCGATACACCGGCGGTGAAAGCCAATACCCGCCAGTCGATTTGCGGCGAGAAGGGAGGCGGGGTAGAGGAGTCCGCGAAAGAGAGCGCGAGGAGAATACGCGCTCCCCAGACCGCCAGAAGCAGCCCCAAGGCACCGCCCATCGCTGATAGCGTCAGGCTTTCCACGAGCAATTGGGACACCAGTCTGGCCCGCTTGGCGCCCAGAGCCTGGCGCACGGCGATTTCCCGTTCACGGCTGGCTGCCCGGGCCAGCAGCAATCCAGCTACGTTGGCGCAGGCAATCAGCAGCACAATGCCCACACACAGCATCAGGACGTAAAGCGGCTGCAGGGTTTCGTCGTCAGACCCGCGCAACTCATGCTGGGCGGCAGCCAGCTTGATGTGAGGATCACTCTCAGATGTAAAGATGGGCTTGTCGCCCTGTAGGGTCATGTTACGCAAAAGGAGACTCATGGCCGCTTCCGCCTGCGAAACCTGAATACCAGTCTTGACCCGTCCAAGGAGGGTGTAACCCCAAAAATCCATCTTGTCCTCAACCTGCCGCCAGCGCGGGTTGGCGCGCGACTGCTGAGAAAGAGGCACCCACAGGTCGTACTGGTTGGCCAGCGTGAGCGCCTTGAACCGCGGCTCGGCTACGCCAACAATCGTGTACGACAGGCCATTCAGGCGTATGCTCTTGCCGACCACCGAAGGCGATCCGGCAAATGCGTTCTGCCAGAAACCGTAGTTGAGGACGGTTGCCGGCGGAGCATCCAGCAGATCGTCTGAGGGAACCAGTAAGCGGCCGATGGCAGCCCGCACGCCCAGTGTCCCAAAATACTCGCCAGAGACGAACTCGCCTCGGACCCTTCTTGCCGGGCCATTGCCTGCCATATCAAAAGCTGCAATGCCTGTATAGGCTGCCACATGCGAGAAGAGATTGGTCTGCGCCTGGACTTCTTTGAAAAATGGCAGTGACAACGAACAGCCGGCGGGATGCGCCTTTGTGTCCTGATCTTTGCACTCGCCGAAATTCCTGTAACCGCGAATCTCGGGATTCTTGTGCGCTTCCCATTGGAAGACCACCAGGCTCTCCGGGTCCTCGACCGGCAGAGAGCGGAATACCACGGCGTTTATGAGGCTGAAGATGGCTGTGTTCATGCCGATGCCCAGGGCCAGCGTGAACACTGCTATGCCGGTAAAGCCCGGACTCTTACGGAGGACCCGAAACGCGTATCGCATGTCCTGCACCAGCATGTCGAGAAAGCGTGTCCAGCGAATGTCACGCACGGTTTCGCGCGTTTGCTGCACGCCGCCGAATTCGATCAACGCCTGCCGCCGTGCTTCGTCCGCGGACATCCCAGAGGCACATTTCTGTTCGATCTGCTTCTCCAGATGGAAGCGCATTTCATCGTCCAAATCGGTTTCCAGCTTCCGCTTCCCAAACAACGCCATCAAGTTCTTTAGCAGACGCATCTTCAGACGCTCCTTTTTCAGCTTTGCTGCAATACCAGGGCAATGGCAGCGGAGAGCCGCTCCCACTCGCCCAATTCCTTTTCCAACTGGTTACGTCCGGCGCGCGTAAGAGAGTAGAACTTGGCCCGGCGATTATTGTCGGAGGTGCTCCACTCCGCGCCGATCCAGCCGCGCTGCTCCAGGCGGTGCAGCGCCGGATAGAGCGATCCCTGGCCCACCTGCAGCACGTCTCTGGAAATCTGCTGGATACGCTGGGCGATTCCCCAGCCGTGCATAGGCTCAAGTACCAGCGTCTTCAGGATCAGCAAATCCAGGGTCCCTTGTAATAGCTCGATCTGGTTTCCCATGCAAATCTCTCCCCTCGAATGTCTACAATAGTGTAGACGCAACTCCTTGTCGAATGTCAACAAGAGAATGATCGCGAAAAAAGATGGCCTGTATGCTCCGATTATTGTGCAAATCCAGGATACGGGGGTCAAAAATTGCACACGTTTAGGTGCATCATCTGCGCTGGATTGAACCAACTGACAAAAAATGTTGCACCTATGATGCAATTCCATTCTGAATCATCTAATATGGTGCCCCTTCGGCTGCACTACTTTTGAAGC
>JBGPZS010000268.1:0-5709 GCA_041493865.1 Terriglobia bacterium | reverse complement strand
GGCCATGCCGCCCTTGGCGCCGAGAAACGTGGTGTGAAAGTTGCCCCAGCTTCCGGTTGACGCCGTGAAGCCGATAAACATGATGGCCACGATCATGGCCACCTTCAGCACGGTGAAGACCAGTTGAAAGCTGCCGGCCTTTCTCACGCCAACATAATTCAACGCCGAAATCAGCACCGTGGCGGCGATCGCCACCAGGGTCCCGTTGGTGACTTCAAACGACTTGGTGCTGCTGAGGTGAAGCGAGAAAATGTGGCCGCCCAGGAAGCTGAGCCGCGGAAAAGTGCTCAACACGTCCACGATGCCCGTGGTTATGGTGGCGATCGAAGCCGGTTTCGCGATCAGGAACCAGGTCCATGCATAAAGAAATCCGGGGAGCGGGCCGTAGGCGTCGCGGATGTAAACATATTCTCCGCCGGCCCAGGGCTTGATGGCGCCGAGTTCGGCGTATGTGAGCGCGCCGGCAAAGGAAAGCACGCCGCCGACGATCCAGACCAGATAAACCAGTCCGGCCGAGCCAACTTCGTTCATCATTACGCCCGGCACGCGGAAAATGCCGCTGCCAATAATGGTCCCGGCCACAATGGCCACGGCGTGCCAGACGTTCAACTCGCGCAACAGGTCAGGCGCTGGTTTGGGCGCGGTTTGCATCCGTATCGGCCTCCAGAAGACTTGCCAGATATCCCACAACAAACGTTGTGATCGAGCCCAGCGTCACGTACCAGGTCCAGGCGATGTGCGTCCATCCCCAGATATAAATGTTCAGGGCCAGTCCGCAGAGCATACCAGCAATCGCGCCGTTCTGTTTGGCGCGACGCGTGAGAAGCCCCAGCAGGAACACGCCCAGCAAACCTCCGTAGGCCAGGGAAGCGATGGTGAGGCCTTTCTCCAGCACGTTGCCGCCGTAGCGCGAAGCCAGGGCCAGGCCGAAGAGCGCCACGCCCCACACCACGGTGGCAACCCGTGAAAGCGTGAGCCGCTTGCCGTCAGAGGTTTCAGGTTTCCTGCGCAGATAAAAGTCAATCATCGTGGTGGAAGACAGTGAGTTGAGCGCCGCGCTCAGGTTCGACATGGCCGCCGCCAATATAGCGGCAATCAGCAGGCCGGCGATGCCGCGCGGCATGTGTTCCACAATGAACGTGGGGAAAACGTAGTCATTGGTGGCGAAGTGTCCGGTGGGCGGAAACATGCGATAGAAGACCCAGAGTCCCGCGCCGACGAACAGAAATAGCGTGAACTGGAAGAGGATGACAATTCCACTGGATAGAAGCGCGGTTTTAGAGTCGCGCTGGTTACGCGCTACCAGCAGACGCTGGACCATGAGCTGGTCAGTGCCGTGGGTCGCAGTGTTCAGGAACATGCCACCAATCAGTCCCGCCCAGAAGGTGTAAGTCTTGAAAAAGGTGAGAGAAAAATCGAACACCTGGAGCTTGCCCGCCTCCGCGGCGATGGAGTGGATGGCCGGCCAGCCGCCAGGCACCAGATGCAGCAACGTCACAAAGCCGACAATCGTGCCCCCTACGTAGATGGCGAGCTGGACCACGTCAGTCCAGATCACCGCCGCCATGCCGCCTTCAAATGTATAAATCAGAGTAAGCGCCATCACGATGGCGACCGAGGCCACGCCGCCGGTGCCAAGAGCGATGCTGATCACAATGGCCACGGCCCAAACACGCACGCCTTCGGCAGCGGCCCGGGTGGCCAGAAAGACCCCGGCAGTAATGCGGTGCAACTTTTTGCCGAAGCGGCGGTCTATGAGCTGGTAGGCCGTGAACATCTCGCCGCGGAAGTATTGCGGAATAAAGACCAGGCTGACCACGATGCGGCCAAGCAGATAGCCGAAGACGATTTGCAGAAAGCCGAAGTTGCCTCCATAGGCAATACCCGGCGTGCCAATGACCGTAAGCGTGCTGGTTTCTGCGCCAACAATCGAAAGCGCAATGGCCCACCAGGGGATATTGCGATCGGCCAGAAAATAATCGCGCAGTGACCTTTGGGACTTACGAAACCTGAGACCAAAAAAAGTGATGCTAATCAGATATACGGTGATAATGGCCAAGTCTACAATTTGCAATCGCATGAAGGGTTTTGTCTGCCAAGCCATTATTCGGGAAAAATGGTTGAAAGCAAAAGTAAAAGTTGTTAGAAGATGAATTAAAGTCCAACCATGCCACTGTACCTGGGAATTGATGCCGGAGGCACGAAGACAGACTGCGCCGTAAGTAATGGCGCGGAACTGCTTGGCCAGGCCACGGGTGCAAGCTGCAAACTGGCGCGCGTGGGCAAAGAGCGCGGCCGTGAAAATCTTCAGACTGTGGTCCGCCAGGCCTGTGAAGCCGCCGGCGTTACCACAAATAGCGTGCAGCATGTCTGCATCGGGATGGCCGGGGCGTCTCTGGCGGAGGCGGTGCACTGGGCGCAGCAGACCATCCGCGAGCTCATGCCGGAGGCAACCATCTACGTCGCCGGCGACCACGTCATTGCTCATCGCGCAGCTTTTGGCACATCACCCGGCGTGCTGGTCATTTCCGGAACGGGTTCCATTGCTTTTGGGCGCAACCAGGGCGGAGAAACCGCGCGCGCCGGCGGATGGGGACCCAATGTCTCCGATGAAGGTTCAGCTTTTTGGGTGGGCAGGGAGGCCGTGGCCGCGGCGCTGCACGCTTTTGATTTCGGCAAGAGCAACGGCCTGCTGGCCACTATCGCCGAATGCTGGAAGGTTGCGCCGGAAGAGGTGATTCGTCTGGCGAATGCTTCCGAACCAAGGTTCTCGGAACTGGCCGGGCCAGTGATGGGCGCGGCGGAGCAGGGCGATGCCAGCGCCCGTGCGATCACTGAGCGCGCCGGCAAAGCCCTGGCCGGCCTGGCCAGCGCGGTCATCAAGCGGCTATGGCCCGGCGGAGGCGTGGTGCCGGTGGCGCTGGCGGGCGGTGTGCTTCAGGGATCGCCGCTGGTGCGCCAGGCGTTCAAAGAAGCCATGAAGGTTGAGCAGCCGCAGGCCGCCGTCAGCTTTGCTTATGTGCGCCCCGTGCTGGGGGCGCTGGAGATCGCGGCGCAACGTGGAGTCAGGAGATGAGTGAATCATTCACAGGCGACCCCGCCACTGACGAAAAAGAAGGCTGGCAGGAAGCGCCCGAGCAACCTGAGCCGCCACGGGTCAGAAGCACAACAGGCAAGAAGATAGTCCTGCCCGCGGATGCCGACCTGGAACGGCTGGTCCACGATTCTTCTCCGGAAGTCCAGAATGCCGTGGCCGCCGATCCGCGCCTGACAGAAGACCTGGCGCTGGCGTTGCTCAACCATCGCGATCTGCCGCACGAAGCGCTGGAAGCGTTGAGCAAAAACGGCCAGATCGCCAGGCAGCGCAAAGTGCAATTAGCCATCGTGATGCATCCGCGCACGCCGCGGCATGTGTCGGTCCCAACCATCCGCCATATTTACACCTTTGAGCTGATGCAGGTGGCTTTGCTGCCCGCGGTCCCGCCGGAGGTGAAGCGCGCGGCCGAAGAGGTCCTCATCAGCAGGCTGGCCAGCATTTCTTCCGGAGAACGCTTTGCTCTTGCCAAGCGCAGCTCAGGCCGCGTGGCGGCGGCACTGCTGCTCGACAAAGAAGAGCGCACCATGCAGGCGGCGCTGGCCAATCCGCGGATGACTGAGTTATTCATTGTGCGGGCATTGAAAGCTGAGCACGGGACGGAGCTGCTGGCGCCCGCGGTTTCGCGCCACCAGAAGTGGTCTTATCGCAACGATATCAAAGCCGCTTTGCTGGGCAATAAGAACACGCCAGCGGCGCGGCTGATCCAGTTGGCCGGCGAACTTCCCATCAATTTGATCAAAGACGTGCTGCGGAGCGGAAAGCTGAGCCCCCAGGCAAAGAACAGTCTGCTTGCGGTGCTGGAGAAGCGGAACGTAAGAGCGTAAGAAAAACCTTTGAAAACACAAGAAGGAAGCGGAGGTTTTCCAGCCGGCTTTGAGCCAAAATGTTTTTCTTCGCCGATCTCATGAAGTTACCGCTTCTTAGCATCGACGCGGACGACGAGTTTTTCCGGCGCATCCTTCGGTGCCATGAATTGTTCGCTGACGAGTTTTCCCGGCTCTGTCACGCGTGTGGTATTGCGGATTTTCAGCGTAGCGCCTTGCGCGGTGAGCTCAGAGCGAAAAACGAGAGTGTCACCTTCAAACGCTCCGGTCTCGATAAGCGCTCCGGGAAAATCGTCTGCGAAAACATAAAGCTTATATGCTTTTTCTTTGGGGTCCCACGTAAATACCTGCAATCCTTCAAAGTCGCCGACAGGTCCGCGCGAATGATACGTATTGATCAGCGAATTTCCTCCGGGCCCCAACCTGCTCGTGTACACGCCCGTATTCCTGGCACCGTTCGGCGACTGGCCATATGTTTCCGTGTAGTCCCACTCGCCAAGGTAAAAGTTGAGTTTTTCCATCTCCGGCGCGGGCTTAGGCTTGCTCTCTTGCGCGGCATTCACCGCCATGTTTTCTGGTCGTGCTGCCAGAACGGGCAAGCTCAGCAAAATCACAAGCGTGCTTGCGAACGCGATTGCAGCTTTGGCGTGTTTACGAACTCGCATGATTTCCTCCGCAGCTGTACTTGATTCACGGTGCCAGCTCTGGCCCAATTTCAATCGACTCTTTGCATATTATTCAGCTTCAATCATAGAGACAAGCTACGGATCGAGAAAATCTTTCTAGAGGCTTCTTTTCCCGTTTCTTCTGTGTCGCAAAGGTTCTCGCATCAGGTGTACATAGAGTATCCATCGTCCCGCCCGGGCACGATCAGCTCGTCCAATTTCAGGAATTCCTGCACTACCTCTTCGTTCGCCCGCTCCATCTCATGCACTGTTCCCACAAAGATAGCGCGCGCTTCATGCAGGAAGACAATGCGGTCCGCCAGCTTCTTGGCCAGGCGCATGTCATGTGTGACCACGATGCTGGTGAGCTTGAGCTGCTGCTTGAGTTTCTGGATCAGGTCGCCGAGGAGCTGCGCCATCAGCGGATCGACCATGGTGGTGGGCTCGTCATAGAGAATGCACTCCGGCTGCGCTGAGAGCGCGCGGGCAATGGCCACGCTGCGTTTCATTCCAGTGGAGAGATCGGAAGGCAGAAGGTCGCGCATGGCTTTTACGCCCACCATGTCCAGCAGTCCGTCGACGATCTGATAGATCTGTTCTTCGTCCAGATCATGGTGCTCGCGCAGCGGGAAGGCCACGTTCTCGCCCACCGTGAGCGAATCAAACAGAGCCCCGTTCTGGAAGACCATGGTGACTTTCTTGCGAATGAGCTGCAGTTGCGCTTCCGTGTAGCCGGTGATGTCCTCAAAGGCCACGATCACGCGGCCGACGTCAGGCTTGAGGAAACCCATGATGTGGTGCAGTGAGACGGATTTGCCCACGCCGCTGCGGCCCAGGATGCAGAGCGTCTCGCCCGGATAGACTTGAAAGCTCACGTCCTCCAGGACCTTGTGATCGCCGAATGCCTTGCAGACGTGCTGGAACTCGACGTAAGGTTCTTGCCGCTCCGGCGGTGACTGGTGAGGAGGATGGCTCATGTGTCCATGCCGGAGAAGCGGCGCCGCGCGCGCGCCAGGTCTTCCGGCGTGTTTAGATTTTCGAACATATCCGCGGCGAAGGCAAACCGCCGCAGCTCAGACTCTTTGATCACCAGCGTCCTGTCCCGGGGGAAGAGCGGCACAAT
>JBGPZS010000130.1:0-9168 GCA_041493865.1 Terriglobia bacterium | reverse complement strand
CTCAATCTCGATAAACTGGGTTGACTTGTACGGGAAACCTAGGAGTGAGTTCCCCGCCACAACCTTATATTCGAGATTAGGCAGCGGTTTGATCTGCTTCACATCTTCTTCGTCCACGACCAAAGAGAGCCAAAGGCGCAACTTGGCGATTTCGACCGCACCGGCATCGATATCTACTCCATAAAGACTGTTTTGGATTGCATGGCGTTTGAACTGATACGGCGAACGTTCGTGGACATCGTTAAAATATGAAATCAGCGACGAGCGCGCTCGTACAATCTCCGTCATCATGCCTACGGGAAATGCACCGGACCCAACGGCAGGATCACAAATGAGAATGTCGGCGAGCTCTTCGTCAATTTGGCGTGCATGCCGCGCTATACTCTTAGGCATCTTAACTGCGTACTTCGCCTCGACCGCCTCGTAGTGTGCAATTTGTTCGCCGAGATGGACAAAAGTCTCTATATCTGCACGAGGAACTGTCTTTTCGTCAGCACCTAGCGAGGCATAAAGATAATTGATGAGGCATTCCTGACACATGTAGTGCACGATTTCACGCGGTGTGTAATACGCGCCGAGCCCTTTGCGCCGATTTTCCTCGATGAGATTCTCGAAAACCTTGCCTAACATTTCGGGATCGATCGCGACATCCTTCTCCAGGGGCTCCGCTTCGTTGACCGTAAAGCTGTAGCGCTCAAATATATCGAGCACGCCCGTCCCGATAACTCCCTCTTCAACAACCACACCATTAGTGAATAGGATGTTCGGAAGACTGACTTCTGTCTTTCGCCAATCGTAGTTGCCAAGCGGCTCGAAGAGGCCACCATTGAGAAAGGGGATACGGCACTTGAAGCGTTCGCAGTAGGCCTCATGTCCGCGGTCGGTGGCAAGCGTGTCGTAGAACAACGGCTCAAGCGCGTCATCAAAAAAGTTGTTGTACTTGCCGTAATCTCCCCGTGCCAGCTTGCGCAAAAAATCGTGCGGGCCTGTACCCCAATCTTGCTCTCTCTCCACCCCGAGCCAGCCTTTCTTCTGGAGAAAATACAAAAAGACAATTTGGCCCATGAGCTTCTTGGCAAAGTCGACCGAGTTGATCCCCCTAGCGCCAAACTCGTCTCGGATCGCTTTGTCCTTTGCGGCCAACCGGTCAACCGCCTTGTGAATTTCCTCGAACAATTCAACGTACTTCGTGAAGAACTCCTTCGTAACCGCCTCAACGCTGAAGGCTTCTTCAATATCAGCGAGCGATGGGTTTGTGTCGGTGTGGCCCAGCAGTTCGAGGAATCGGGTCTGCGCGGTGTGGCAGCTCTCGCCTTCACCGACAATGTACGAGAAACGGCGAGCTGGGGTAAGGCGCGCCTCAACTCCCACCTTGCCGGGTTCTTGTTCAACCGTGGCATACTCCATTTTGACGTAGGAGAACCGCCATTGCTTCTCCGAGGGAGCGACGAAAGCCACAAAAGCGGCATCTTTTTCGTCGCGCGCCTTAAGATGGTCCGCGACAAAGTTACGGATCGCTGTCCGGGCCCTCTCTAGCTTGGACTCTGCGGTCAGGTGCACGACCAATACGTCTAACTTCTCATTTTTGGGCGATGTGTATGTCCCGAGCCGCTCATACTTCTGCACATGGCTTTTGAAAGCATCTTTGATGTACTGGCTGTTCCAGGAGCCGGCCTTGCTCTGATCAAAGCGATTGAGCAGATTCACAACGAAGTCGCCGAAGCGGGCTTTCTCGAATCCGTGGGTGAAGGTCTGGGCAACCAGGGAACGTGCTTGGTCTCGATTCATTTACCCTCCAGCAAATACGAGGAGAGAATCACCTCACGCGGACTGAGAGCGTGAGGGCTGAGTTCGTACAGCTGCGCTGTCTGTCCGAAGGCCAACTAGGATTCGGATCTTCTCCACTTTTTCCAATGCGGGATAGAGTTTGTAAAACCCGCTGATAAAGAAGTATCCCACGAGGCAATCAAACAGCCGGGTGTCGTCGCCAAGTAAGACGCCGAAGCGGTCACGTAGGGTCTTGCCGGGCTCGTTCGTAAGGAAGGTCAGATCGGATGACATAGCGTCGTACGAAGCCGCAGATTCAATGAGATAAATGGTAGGCACGAGGAGACTCGAACTCCTGACCTCTACCGTGTCAAGGTAGCGCTCTAACCAACTGAGCTACGCGCCTACGAGCAGGTTGGCAGAGCCTATTTTATCACCATCGCCGGGAATGCCACATGCCCCTGGAACGGGAGGTGCCGGAGGGTCCTGAAAATCTACTGGGGATTGGTGATCGCGGGTAGAACGTCGCAAAACCAGAAGCCATCACGTTCAACTTTTTCGCCTGTCACGATCGTAAGCTCCCGGCTGAACATTGGCCCGGCATACACAAAGGAGTGGAACTCACCGTTTTCTCCGCAGGGATCAACGGCAGCGGGAAGGTCATCCAGAAATGACAGGTCAAAATCGCGGCCCACGAAACTCGGAGAGAGTTGTTTGGGATCAACACAGACCAGCCTGGCCCGAAGGCCGGAAGCTACCATCTTTCGCGCGAGTTCATCGGTAGGACATTCCCAAATTGGGAAAAGCGGCTCCAGGCCTGTACCGTTCAACTGGCGTTCCCGATACGCGCGGACATCGGCGAGAAAGAGGTCGCCGAATGCGATTGCGGCAATCCCTTGTGCCAGCGCCTGATCACAGACCCGCTGCATGGCCAGTTCATAGTCAGCGTTGGAGCAAGGCCAGGGCAGCGACGCCGCAATCAACGGCAGTCCGGCTGCTTCTGCCTGCATTTCCACCAACGCACGGCGCGTGCCGTGCATGGCAACTCGATCGAAGGCGGAGTTGATGGTGGTGAGCAGGCCAGCAACCTCATACTGGCCTTGCTGACGCAGCACGTGCAAAGCCCACGCGCTGTCTTTTCCGCTACTCCAGGAAAGCAGGATCTTTTTCATGAAGTTCAATGATAGCTGCTGGAGGTTGAGGAGGGCGGGGATTCGTTGGTGCGCCGCAGGCAAAAGAACTCAACTTGCCGTTCCACCTATCAAGCCTGTCAGTATTGCCAGTTTCAGCGCCCTCCTGGCTTGCATAGATTTCAAAATGATTATTAAGGCCTCAGGTCCAGGTTGTTAGAGCGAGTATTGGCCCTGATTTCAGCCCGGTCAGTCTATGGCCGGGCGCGTACCAACCACAAGAAATTGAACGATGAATTGATGAATTAGGAGACGAGAGCAATGTCGTCGGCTTAATTCTCGAACCCGCTCCTCGGCGGCAGCAAGATCCGCAGACGGGTCGAGTTACCAATTAATTTTGTCATTAGGAGGATTTGTCATGGAACGGATGTTGGCTGTGGTCTTTAACGATGAAGCAAAAGCGTATGAAGGTCTGCGCGCGATTAACCAACTGGACGCTGAAGGCAGCATTACGGCTTATGCAGCACAGGTAATCAAGAAGGAGACTGACGGAAGGGTTTCCGCAAAGCAAACAGACGGTAATTTCCCGCTCCAGACGAGCAAAGGTTTGCTGTTGGGCAGCCTGATCGGGTTGCTGGGCGGGCCTGTGGGAGTAGGCGTTGGCGCTGTCGTTGGCGCATCTGCCGGCAGCATCGGGGATTTGAATATTGCCGATGTCAACCTGGATTTTGTCCAAGAGGTTGCTGATGCACTCACACCCGGCCTTTATGCACTAATTATTGATGCTAACGAGGAGTGGGTGACACCAGTAGATACGCGAATGGAAGCGTTGGGTGGTGTCGTGTTTCGCACCGGGAGGCAGCACTTCGAAGCGGAGCAGCGGGCCAAAGAAGTGGCCGGACTCAAAGCCGAGATTGGAGAATTGAAAGCTGAGCACGCTCAGGCGAAGGCTGACCGCAAGGCCAAACTGCAGACGAAAATCGACAGCCTCAGCACCAAGCTGCAACAAAAGTTACAGCAGGCGAAACAACGGTCGGAACAAATCAAGAGTGAGACCGACGCCAAGGCACAAGCCCTGAAGGACCAAGCCGCAAAGGCCCGTGGCGACGCCAAGGCAAACATCGAAGCAAGAATAGCCAAGATGCGGGAACAATACGACCAGTCTACGGCCAGGCTCAAAACATTGGCCGCCTAGCCAGGCTGCAACGCTTCAATCGCGTTTGCTCAGCTTTCGTAGGCCCGTGATAGATTTGAAGGGACAATGTCTGCTCCCAACTCAAGGTTTGTCCGGGCCTGCCGCTGCGAGCCGGTCGATGTGACGCCGATCTGGCTGATGCGCCAGGCCGGGCGCTATATGGCCGAATATCGCGCGGTGCGCAAGAAATATTCGATCCTGGAAATCTGCAAGACGCCGGAAATTGCGGCTGAGGTCACCATTACCGCCGCGGAAAAGCTGGATGTGGACGCGGCCATCATCTTTGCCGATCTGCTTCTGCCCCTGGAAGTCATGGGGATGCCGTTTCGCTTTGAAGCCGGCGAAGGCCCGGTGATCGAGCGGCCGCTGCGTGCCACCAAGGACATCGATGCGCTGGTCACCAACCGCAGCGCCGAGCTGGGCTATGTGGCCGAATCGGTACGCCGCGTGGCGAAGCATTTCGGCAGCAAGCTGCCTGTCATCGGTTTCTGTGGCGCTCCCTTCACGCTGGCCAGCTACATGATTGAGGGTGGCGGTTCGCGCAATTACGTCCATACCAAGAAAATGATGTATACCGAAACCGCTGCATGGCAGACGTTGATGCGCAAGCTGGTGGAGGTATTGGCCGCGTATGCCGCGGAACAGGTGACGGCCGGCGCCGACGCGCTGCAGATTTTTGATAGCTGGGTTGGCTGCCTGAGCGTGGAAGACTACCGCAGCTACGTTCTTCCTTTCGCTACCGACCTGGTGCAGCGATTGAAGAAGACCGGCGTTCCCATCATTTATTTCGGCACCGATACGGCGACCCTGCTTCCCGCCATGAAAGAAACCGGAGCGCAAGTGATGGGTGTGGATTGGCGTTTTCCTTTGGACCAGGCGTGGAGCAGCTTGAAGTTTGAAGGCGCGGTGCAGGGAAATCTTGATCCCGTGCTGCTCTTTGCCGGGCAGAAAGAGCTGCGCGCGCGCACCGATGCCATCCTGCGCCAGGCCGGGGGCCGTCCCGGACATATTTTTAATCTAGGTCATGGAATCCTGCCGGAAACCCCAGTGGAAAACGTTCGCGCGCTGGTCAATTTTGTTAGAGAATTAAGCGCAGGATATTCCGCTGGAGCGGCCCAATGAGCGGTACTACCCGATGAGCGGCACAAAATCAGCAGTCCTGCTTCTTGCCCACGGCAGCCCTGATTCGCCCGCCGATATTCCCGAATTTATGAAGCACATTACCGGCGGCCGTCCAGTCCCGGATGCGGTGATGCGGGAGATCACCCACCGCTACTCCCTTGTCGGCAAGTCACCTTTAACCGAGATCACCATGCGGCAGGCAGAGGCCCTGCAGGCGAAGGTTGGCCTTCCGGTTTACGTGGGCATGCGCAATTGGAAGCCGTTCGTGGCTGACGCCGTGCGACAGATCGTATCCAACGGCATCGATAAGGTGGTGGCAATCTGCCTGGCGCCGCAAAATTCCTCCACCAGCGTGGGGCTCTATCGCAAGGCGCTCCTGGCGGAGCTTAAGCCCGGCATGGCCGTCCAGTTTGTGGAGTCGTGGCATGATCACCCGCTGCTGATCCAGGCTTTTGCAGAACGGCTTGAGCCGGTATGGCGCCAGGCCAGCGCTGATGCCGGGGCGGGGCTGCCGGTGATCTTTACTGCGCATAGCGTCCCCATGCGCACCATCCACGCCGGCGATCCTTATGAGAAACAGGCCAAAGAGACAGCGCGGCTGGTGGCAGGCAAGATCGCCGGGCTCGCGCCTGACTTGCAACACTTCGCTTTCCAGAGCCAGGGGATGTCTGGCGGCCCTTGGCTGGGGCCAACCGTGGAAAGCGCCATGCTCGAAATGAAGAGACGGGGACACAGGGGCGTGGTGATTGCTCCCATCGGCTTTGTGTGCGACCACGTTGAAGTGTTCTATGACATTGACATCGTTTTTCGCCAGTTTGCCGGCGAACAAGAGCTCAAGATGTGGCGTCCGGAATCGCTGAATGCGTCGCCGACGTTTGTGGCGGCGCTGGCCAAACTGGCGTCAACACGGCTGGCCCTGGCGTCGGGAATCGTCTCCCTGGCATGAAGCGAATTGCCATCATCGGTGGCGGTATCGCCGGTCTCAGCGCGGCTTTTTATCTGGAGAAGGCCCGACGGTGCGGCGCTTCTCTCCAATGGGCCCTGTTTGAAAAATCTGACCGACTCGGCGGCGTCATCCAGACGGAGCGCCGTGATGGTTTTGTTCTTGAAGCCGGCCCCGATTCTTTCCTGACCGCCAAGCCTGAGGCCGCACGCTTGTGCCAGGAACTAGGCATCGGCGACCAACTCATCAGCTCGAATGACGCCGAACGCAAGACGTATATCCTGGTAAAGGGCAAACTCGTCGCCATACCCCAGGGACTGGAATTCATGGTGCCCACGCGCGTGTGGCCCATGGCCACAACGCCGCTGTTTTCCTTCAAGACCAAATTGCGCCTGGCGAGGGAATTGTTTTTGCGCGCCCGGAAAAATGCGGGCGATGAATCGGTGGGAGAATTTGTACGCCGCCACTTCGGCCAGGAGATGGTTGACCGCGTGGCCGAGCCGTTGCTGGCCGGCGTCTACGGCGGCAACGCCGAGCATCTCAGCATTCGCGCCGTGCTGCCGCGCTTCGCCGAGATGGAGCGCGAGCACGGCAGCCTGGTGCGCGCGACGCTGAAAGCCAAGGCCAAGGCCCAAGCCCAGCCCGGCGGCAAACCCCAGCCGCTGTTCACGTCACTCAAGAACGGCATGCAGCAGATGGTGGAAGCGCTGGTGGCCGCGCTGCCGCAACCTTCCATTCGGTTGCAGCAGCAGAACCTGTTTGTGCGTCCAGTGAACGATGACTGGCAGATCGAGAGCGCCGGCATCCCGGAAAGGTTTCAGGAGGTGTTGCTGGCAGTCCCCGCGCCCTCGGCTGCTGGGGTGTTGCGGCAGTTTCATCCCGTGCTCATCGCGGGACTGGCCAGGATCCAGTACACCTCTTCGGTGGCGGTTGCGCTGGCCTATGACCAGGCCGATCTGCCCCCGGGACACGGCTTTCTGGTGCCACGATCAGAAGGACGCAAGATAATGGCCTGTACCTTCGTGCACAAAAAGTTCTCGCATCGAGCGCCTGAAGGAAAGAAGATGTTGCGTTGTTTTTTTTCCAGCTCGCGCATGCCTGACCTGCTCACGCACAGCGATGAGGCCCTGCAGCAGATTGCCCGGCAGGAGATCAAGGAAATTCTGGGGCTGAATGCCGAGCCCAGGTTCGCGCGCACGTTTCGCTGGGACCGCGCCATGGCGCAATATGAAACCGGGCACCTGGAGCGCGTGGCGGAGATGGAAAAAATCCTGGCGGAGGTGCCGGGCTTCCATATCATCGGCAATTCTTTTTACGGGATCGGCGTTCCTGACTGCATCAAGTCTGCGCGGCTGGCCGTAGAACAGATTACTTCCGGCGTTTCCCAGCCCGCAACGGTTTAGCTTTGCCGGCAGTGGCGGAAGGCTTCGCGCTGAGCTTTGTGGGTAAACCAGTGCGTAAACCAGTGCGCAAACCAGCCTGGGTCTTCTTCGGCAGTTTTTCCAGGACAAGCTGGTACGAGCTCCGAATCAGTTCCTTCAATTCAGGCTGGCGCAGCGCGTCCATTTCAATCACCCCCACCCAGTGGTTCCGCGCCATGTAGGGCGCTGGAATAATGCCTTCTATTTCCACCAGTTCGGCAAATTTCTCTGGAGTGCACTTGAAGGCGATCTTGGTCGGGCTCATGCCCGGCTCCAGGTTGGCGAGGCAAAACATCTTTCCGGCAATGCGAAAGAGCAGATCGTGCTCCCACTGGACGCCTTCAGTGGCATGAGGAAGGGAAAGGCAGAACGCGCGCACCCAGTCGATGTATGAGGTCATAGGTGGAGAATACATCGGACGGTGAAGATGTGAGTAAATAATTCGGCTGCAGGCCTGTAAACACAGGGTCCCCTGCGGCCCACTCGCCCGCTGATGAATGCGCGGGCTCCTGCGACGGCCGTTCGGAATGACGATTTGGAACTATTCGTACCGCAACGCAACCATCGGGTCCACGCGGCTGGCTCTGGCTGCGGGAACAAAGCAGGCCAGAAAACCCACCAGGCATAGCAACGCAGCAACAACAATAAGCGTGACCCAATCCTTGGCCGCCACCTGGAACAGGAGACTGCTGAGCAACGGCGCCAGCACAAACGAGCCAGCCCCGCCGAGGATGATGCCCAGCCCCACAACAACCATGCTCCGGCGCAGGACCATGCGGACAATGTCGCGCCGCTGCGCCCCCAACGCCATGCGCACGCCGATCTCATTGGTGGTCTGCGCGACCGAATAGGAAGTGACGCCATAAATCCCAATGCAGGCCAGCAACAGGGCGATCACAGCCAGCAAGCCGGAAAGCAAGGTGACGAACCGCGTGCGCGTGCGGGCTTGTGCTACATAGTTTTCCAGTGGACGCACCTTGGAAATCGGCAGGTCCTTGTCCAGCCTGGTCACCGCGCGCTTGATGGGATCCAACAAGGACTCCACCGGCCCGTCGGCGCGCAGAGCAAACGCCATCTGCATCTGCGGGCGCGGGCTTTGCGTGTGATGCAGATAAACTTGCGGCCGGCCGGACTGCACCAGCGACTGGTATTTCACGTGCCTGGCCACGCCAACTACCTCCACCCAGTCACGGACAAATTCGCCCTCGCGGATCACTTCAACATTCAGTTTCTGCCCGATGGCACTCTTTCCCGGCCAGGTCTGCTGTGCCAGAAGATCGTCCACAATCGCCACGCGGGGGTGCTTCGCGTCGTCCATTTCGTTGAAAGGGCGGCCGGCAATCAGGGGCACCCCGAACGCGGGGAAAAAACCGGCAGAGACGGAGCGATGGTCCGCCATCAAAGTGCTTTCCTGTTCTTTGCCTGCTCCCACGGGCCAGTAATAGCTGTACCAGTTGGGGAAATCGTCGAACGGTATATGAGAGACGGCGCCAACACTTTGCACGCCGGGAAGCGCGGAGAGATCGTGTTCCAGTTGGCGCAGAAACTCGGTGCGCCTGATGTCGTCAGAGTAGCGGGCTTCGGGCAGGG
>JBGPZS010000099.1:0-10383 GCA_041493865.1 Terriglobia bacterium | reverse complement strand
GGAGGAGCACCGCTGCGGCCAAGCATGGTAACTTTTGCGCCGTGAGCGGCCAGGGCCCGGGTCACCGCTGCACCAATACCCCGGGCGCCGCCGGTGACTGCGGCGTGCCTGCCCGCCAGTGCTTGTAAAGTCTGCTCCATGCCTGGTTATACCTGCAACATCAGTTGAGCGCGTGCCAGGTTCCTTTCCAGCTGTTCTTTTCCGCTCAGATACTGTTTCGGCCAGGTGATCTCGGTGAACCCCTGCTTGGCCGCCTCATGCAACGTCCACGCGGGATCGGCCAGGTGAGGCCGGGCAATCGCACACAGGTCCGCCCGGCCGGCGGCGATGATGGTATTCACATGATCGCCTTCGAAAATGTTGCCGACGGCAATAGTCGGTATGCCGACCTCGTTGCGTATCTTGTCCGCAAACGGGACCTGGAACATACGTCCATAGACTGGTTTCTCAGCCTTGCTCACTTGCCCGGAGGAGCAATCGATCACGTCAGCTCCAACCTCTTTGAAGCGGCGCGCGACTTCCGCAGCGTTTTCCGGCGTGAGACCGCCCGGCACCCAGTCATGGGCGGAGATGCGCACGCTCATGGGCCGGTCTTGGGGCCAGACGGCGCGCATCGCGCAAAAAACTTCCAGGGGATAGCGGCAGCGATTTCCAAGAGTGCCGCCATACTCATCTTCGCGCTGGTTGGTGAGAGGTGAAATAAAGCTGGACATCAGGTAGCCGTGAGCGCAATGGAATTCCAGCCAGTCAAAGCCGGCGGCGACCGCGCGCCGCGCTGCAGACACGAAGTCCGCTTTGATACGGCACATGTCCGCGCGAGTGGCTTCCTGCGGAACCTGCGAGAGATTTTCAATATAGGGCAAAGGTGAAGCTGAAATTAGAGGCCAGTTGTCGGTTTGTAGGGGTTGATCGATGGCGTCCCATCCCGCGCGGGTGGAACCTTTGCGTCCGGCATGCCCAAGCTGAAAAGCGATCTTCGCGTCCGTGTGCGTATGCACAAAATCAACCACACGCTTCCAGGCGTCCTCCTGCTCTTGATTCCACATGCCGGGACAGCCCGGAGTAATGCGCGCGTCGGGCGAGACACAGGTCATCTCTGTGACCACCATGGCGGCGCCACCCATCGCACGCGCCGCTAGATGTACGAGATGAAAGTCATTGGGGAGGCCGTCCTGCGCCATGTATGTTGCCATGGGAGAACAGATCACGCGGTTCTTCAGGGTGAGGCCGCGCACGGAAAGAGGCGTGAACATCGGCGGAAGAGAATGGCTTGCGCCGCTGTGTCCGGCAAACCATTTTTCCACGCGCTCCACGTAGCCGGAGTCGCGCAGCTTGAGGCTGGCATGGCCCACGCGCTGGCTGCCGGTAAGCAGACCGTACGCGAATTGCTCCGGTTCCTGATGGACGTAACGCTCAACCTCTTCAAACCATTCCATGCGATTGCGCGCCGCGCTCTGTAACCGCAGGGCCTCGATCTCCCGTTCTTCCTGGTAGCGTTGCAGCGCACCTTCCACGTCGCCGTTGTGGGTTGAGAGCACCCGTGTCAGGGCCATGGCGTCTTCCATGGCCAGCTTGGTGCCGGAGCCTATACTGAAATGTGCGGTGTGCGCGGCGTCTCCGATGAGCACGATGTTCTTGTGAAACCATTTTTCGCACAGCACTCGGTTGAACTTGAGCCAGATGGCGGAACCACGCAGGTGCCTGGCGTTGGAGACGAGAGGATTGCCCTCCAGCCGTTCCGCAAAGAGCTTTTCACAGAGCGCAATTGACTCCTCCTGCTCCATCTTGTCGATCCCGGCTGCCAGCCAGTTTGTTTCCGGCGTCTCGACGATGAAGGTGGACCACTCGTCATCAAAGCGGTAGGCATGCAGGTTGAACCAGCCCCATTCAGTTTCTTTGAAATCAAAGGTAAACGCATCCAGCTTCCTGCGGCTGCCCAGCCAGACAAAGCGGTTCCGGCGGACCTGAATGTTGGGCTTGAATACATGCTCGTACTTCCTGCGTGTGATCGAAGACGCGCCGTCGGAGGCGATCACCAGATCATATTGAGCCGCGTAGTCATCGGGATCTACGACTTCGGTCTGGAAGACGAGTTTCACGCCCAGGCGGGCCGCGCGTTGCTGCAGGACCTGCAGCAGCCTGATGCGGGCAATCCCGCAAAAGCCATGGCCGCCGGAAGTGATTTTGTTGCCTTTAAAGAAGACATCAATATCGTCCCAGTGGCGGAAGGCGCGCGTGATCTCGGCGTGGGTCTCTTCATCCACGCTCCTGAATCCGTCCATGGTCTTATCGGAAAAAACAATGCCCCAGCCGAACGTATCGTTGGGGCGATTGCGTTCGATGACGGTCACGTCCCAAGCCGGGTTCGCTTTCTTGAGAAGGATCGAAAAATAAAGTCCGGCGGGACCGCCGCCCAGGCAAACGATTCTCACAGGTTGCCTCCCGGAGACGGGTTGAGCTCCGCTAGCGAGTTTTCAAGTTTTTTCCCCGGGTCATCAGCGAGCACGGCCTTGAGGCGGGCAGCTTCGCCGCGAAATTCCTGTCGCTCACCGAGATAAAGCTTCTGGACTTCTTTCTTGAAAAACCGCTCGGCCATTTCCGCCTCAATTAGTTCAGTGCTTTCCTGACAATAGGAGTCTTAAACGAACCAGGCGCAGCGCTCGGCTCAGGTGGCCTCTGCTGGTAGACTGGTCAAAATTCTAGGTCTAAACACTTTAGATGTCAAATATATTGCCAATCCACTCTCGGAGGAATATATTTCTGGTCGCGCGCGAGGGAGGGAAAAATTATGCAACATCGTTTCGTAATGAATGCCGTGAGGCTGTCGCTTGCCTTACTGTTGTGCCCGGCCGCCTTCAGCCAGTCCATCACTGCTTCACTGCAAGGGCGGGTGTCTGACAATACCGGTGCCGTCGTGGCCAAAGCCAACATTGCGGTCATCAATACGGAGACCGGTCTTTCACGGTCCACTACGACTGATGCCAGCGGCGAATACAATATTGCCTCCCTGCCGGTGGGCAATTACAAGGTCGAGGTAAAGGCAGGAACATTTCGGCCGCAGATGCGCACCATCCCGCTGACCGTCGGTGAAAGTGCGACCCTGGATTTCTCTCTCGTTCCGGGTCAGATCGAGCAGCAGGTCACGGTCACCGCGCAGGCCCCCTTGATCGAGCCGACCCGCACGTCGACCGATACTGTCATCGAACAGAGTCAGATCAAGAATCTGCCGGTGAACGGCCGCCAGTTCATCGATTTCGCCCTGCTGGCGCCTGGAGTCACCATTGGCGACACCACCTCCGGCAGCACGGACGTGATCATTGAACCTGTTACAAAGCTCTCCTTTGCCGGACAGAACATTCACTACAATTTCATTGCTATTGATGGCGCGGATAACATCTCCACGGCATCAGGCGTACAGAAGACCACGCCCTCCACGGATGCCGTACGCGAGTTTCGCGTGGTCAACAACACCTATAGCGTGGAGGCCGGCCGTGCGGTTGGCGGTATCGTCAACATCATTACCAAGAGTGGAACCAACGACCTGCACGGCTCACTCTATGAATACCTGCGCAATGATGCAGTGGACGCCCGCAGCGAGCTGGCAGCCCCCGGCCTGAACAAGCTGCGGCAAAACCAGTTCGGTTTCACTCTGGGCGGCCCGATCAGAAAAAACCGCACCTTCTTTTTCGGCAACTATGAAGGCCAGCGCCGCAGTGAGAACCCGTTCTACAACTCCGTCATCCTCGGCAACCTGGCTCAGATCAACCAATTCAAGACCAATTTTGGACTGCCGGTCGAGCAGCTGAACGTGAACCGGAAGAGCGATTACGATAATTTTCTGCTTAAGTTGGACCACTCCTTTACCGAACGCGAGTATGTCTTTCTGCGCTATTTTTTCAACGATGGCCGCTTGACCAATGTGTCCCCGTTGAATGACGGGTTTGATTTGCCTTCCGGCTTCAAGGACAACAATCTTCGCGACCAATCGATTGTGGGGAGCCTGTCGTCAACTTTCTCTACGCACCTGGTGAATGAACTACGGGTGCAGTACGGCCACCGGACGTTCGATTTCCCCACGGTTACCACGCAGCCCCACCTGGAGGTACTCAACACTTTTACCGCGGGGGTAAACCGTGGCAATCCTGATTTTTATCAGGAAAGCCGCACGGAGATTGTGGACAACGTAACCTGGCAGCACGGCAAGCACACCATCGGTTTTGGCGGCGACTTCAGCCACGTCAATACCCTGGAATCGTTCCCCCTGTTCTATCCCTTTGAGGCCGACTTCGGATGCCTGCTGACGGTCCAGTGCCCATTCAGCCTGCAAGCCGGCGCGCCGCAGGTGCTCTTCTTTGAACGGTTCCGGGCGCCGAACTTTACCGAGCCAAGCTTCAACCCTTCGGTGTTCCAGGGACAAAGAATTTCCAGTTCCGTGCGGAACCAGGCGGAAGGCGAGACGCCGCATAATTACGGCGGTCTCTATCTCCAACATACCTGGCAGGCCAGAACTAATTTGAATTTGAACTATGGGATCCGCTACCAGTTTGAAACTTTTCCGGCAAACGTGCTGAACGGCCCGAAAGCGGAGTTTGATCCGCGTGCCGGCTTTGCCTACCACTTTGGCGGCAAGTACAACATGGTCTTGCGCGGCGGCGCCGGGGTCTTCCACGGAATTGTCCCCATGCCTCTGCTGGCCTGTCAGGCGCCTTCCTGCGGCGGCACCACGGGAACGTTCCCTGGCCGTACCAGCGAAAATGCCCTGAACTCGACGACTCGACTGTTTGCCTTTGCCAGTGCGCCGAACATTACGCAGATTGCGCTATCCAGCATGCTGGCCGGGACCTATCCTGACGCCGCCCCTTTAGGCTTCTGCCCGGGCGGAACAGTCGCCGGCTGCGGCTTTTTCGGTGACGCAGTGATTGCGCGCTTTGACAAAGACCACAAAGCGCCCTACGGAGTCCAGACCAGTCTGGGCCTTGAATTTCAGCCCACAAAGGAATCCGCGCTGGACATCAGCTTTCTGCGCTCCAAGGGCGTTCATTTGGGGAGCTTCTTCAACGTGAACCAGCCCGATCCCAGTGGCCAGGTAACGGTGCATAACTCCTCCGGACAGAGTGGCGCCAAAAACACGTATTTTGCCGCGCCGGGGATTCCGGGCGCGCGCAGTGGCGCTCCGGGCTTCCCCACCTTGTACGCGGTATATTTTGAGGCCGCTTCGCGGTGGAACTCGTCCTGGAATGGTTTGCTGGTCAATTTCAACAAACGAATGAGCCACCATTTCAGCACCGGTGTGAGTTATACGTGGTCGAAGGGAATTGATGACGGGCCGAACCCCAGCTTTGTTCTCATTCCTCAGGACAGCGCTAATTTCAAGGCAGAGCGGGCGCTCTCCTCTGACAGCGTGGGCCAGCGCTTTGTCTTGAATGCCACGCTGGCGGGGCCTACGAGCCAAAATGCTTTCGTCAACAATTTCCAGTTGAGCACAATAGTGACCCTGGAGTCGCCGAACTATTTCACCAAGTTTGCCGGCTTTGATGCCAATGGCGACATCTTTGGCAACAACGACCGCGTGGGCATCGAACCGCGCAACACTTTCAAGGGCGACACCTATCAGTCCGTCGATATGAGGATTGCCCGCACTTTCAAGGCAACAGAACGCCTTAACGTCGAGGCCATGGCCGAGGCGTTTAATCTCTTGAACACCGTCAATGTAAGGTTCTTCAATACCGTGTATGGCGCAGCCGACTTCTGCGCATTCAACGGCGCAGCCCAGGGTTGTTCGCTTACACAGAGCTTCAAAGACGGATCGCCCAACCCGAACTACGGCACTCCTCGGGCGCTTTATAACCCCCGGCAGATCCAGTTTGCTCTGAGGTTGACATTCTAAGGGCAGAGTAAAGAAGCTAGTGGTCGGGCAGCATGTTTCGCCGTTTGAATGCCTCTGCGGCGATTGGGCTGGAGGACTTCAATTCGAAAGGATTTTGGCAGAGATCCTCTTCTGGACAGCACGGTGCCAGAACATGCGCTGGATCGGCCGGCGAGATCCTGCTTATCTGCTGGGTTCGGCGGCGCTGCTGAGCTTATTCATCTGGCTATTGGCCGTGATCCGGTAATCTTTGTATTCAATGCTGAAATCTGCGTGCCCGCCCAGGCGCACTGCGGTAATACTATGATTATGCGCGGGCAGCCAGAAGTCACTGACATTCATATACAGCGTTTCAATTTTGGTGTCCTTGATCCAGAAAGAAGGGTTTTTCGCGGGCTCTCCCTCCATGCGAACAATCGCAAACTGTTCCGCGTCCACCCAGATCTTTCCCTGGAAGAGGTATTTGTTCTTTGTCCGTGGCTTTACCAAAAGCACGTAAGACGGCCCGCGAGGCGTGTCTTCATGGCCGATCAGGGTGAATTCGTAGTTTTCCTGATTCATGGCGATGCGTTTCTGATTTTCCGCCTCGAACGCATCCTTTTCGCTTTGCAGTAACTTCTTGAATACCCGGTCAATCAACATCTTCGATCCCGTTGCCGATACAATTTCGAATTCCTTTGTTCCGGGCGCCTGGTATTTCACATTCACCACCATCTCCGCCGTCCGCCCGCTGGGGAAGCCTTTGTATTCCAGCCGGTAGACCCTGGTGGACTGATAAGCCTGCAGCGCCTGGCCCCGTTCAAGATTCATCCGGACCAGGTTCTCGACCACCTGGTCTGCCTTCAATTGGCCTGTGTTCGGTAGCCCATGCGCGTTGTGGTCTGGGCTGGTCGCTGTTTGTCCAGCCGCAGGCTGGCACATTTGCGCCCAAAGCAACGACGTGAGAATCACGAGGCCGAAAAAGGGGTGCGACGTTATCTTCAGAGGTATGAGAGGCATGCTAATCCGCTGCCGCCTTGGTGAGAAGCCGCATAAGCAACGATTGCACTTTCAGCGGAGAAAGGCTGTCCAAAATTGAACAGGTCTCCTGGACCTCAGCTGCCAGCGCGCACTGTCCCAGGTGTGCTATTTGGCTCAGACTTACAAGATCTCGGGATGCATACTGTTGTTATAGATGTCTCCGGCAAGCGCGGGAGTGAGCGCGTGGCCTCTGCTAAAAGACGCCCGACTTTGGACCAAGCCACTGAGCCGGCAGGTTCGGTAAGACGCATCAAGGAGGTCATTGATGCTTTGGACAATTTTTACGATTGCGATCGTAGTCTGGATGCTGGGTCTGGTTTTTCACTTTGGCGGAAATGTTCTCCCCCTATTGCTCGTGGTTGCAGCAATTGTGCTGGTGATGAAGTACATGTTTCGCCGCCAAGCTTTCAATTAAGACAAGACAACGCGACCCCAGGAAGACCGGAAAGTTCAACTTCACCACAGGCTGAGCAATTCGCCGGCGCCTCCAAAATCAATTTCATTTTCAAAACAGAATCTAAGGAGCAATACCAATGAAGCGAGTAATTGTGTTTTTGTTGCTGGGATGTTTGGGCAGCTTTGCCTGGGCGGGCGAGCAGAAGAAAGATGTCAGCGATCGTTTGCAAATGGCAACAGACGTATTAAGTCAGATGACTTCCGCCCCCGACAAGGGCATACCGGAAGAAGTTCTTGACAGTGCCAAGTGCATTGCTGTGGTCCCGCATCTGGTCAAAGGCGGCTTTATTATTGGCGGCAAGCATGGCCGCGGCATGGCGACTTGCCGCACAGCAGATGGCTGGAGTGCGCCGGCCTTCATATCGGTCGGCGGAGGAAGTGCTGGCCTGCAGATTGGCGTTGAGGGCGTAGACCTGATCATGCTGATCATGAATGAAAAGGGCATGCAGCAGTTGCTTTCCAGCAAATTCCAGATTAGCGGAGAAGGATCGGCAGCAGCAGGCCCCGTCGGCCGCCATGCTTCCGCTGGCACCGACTGGAAAATGGACACGCAGATGCTCACGTACTCGCGCTCCAAAGGGGTCTTTGCCGGCCTCACGCTCGAAGGCGCAGTGGTCCAGCAAGACAGTGATTCCACTATTTCCGTCTATGGCAGGGACGTAACCTTTCAGTCGGTACTGAAGGGCAAAGTGCCAACGCCGGACGTTGCCCGGGAGTTCATGAAGGCAGTAGGAACGGCTGCCCACAAGGCCAAGGTAGAAGAAGCTCGCGAAAGCGAAAAGAAATAATCATCGGTTCAGGCCCATCGCTCTCCTCTGGAGGATGGGCCTGTTCCAATTTTCAGATGGCTGGCCTTTTCTGTCCATGAAAGGGTCCTGGCTTGACGCCATCTAAGGTGTGCAGTTTTGCTCAGACTTGTGGACCTAGCAGATGAGATGATTATTGGTACGAATAATTCAGATGCCTGGAAGAGTGTCCGATGTCTCAGTTTCCTGTGTTGAGTGACAGTCCGGTTGTTCAGGCGAGAGCTATGCCGCCAATGACCTGGAATGGAACCCTGGTCGGCACTACGGAAACCGCAACACACTATCTCCACCTCTCCGCATTTCCCTGTGAGAAGTGCAGCGGGCCGGTCATCGCTGGCTGGCTGGGCACGCGGCAAGACGACATAAGCCAGGAGACGGACATCAGAAACGTAGGAGCAACTTGCATCGCGTGCGGCTTCAGGCCAGAGCTCATCGCCGAGCCGTCTGTGGGCCATCGTTTTCGTCCGGTCGAATGGAAGTGGGCGATCAAGGAGCATGCGCAGCCGGCAGGTTCAGTGCCCAGCCACTCAGGGCAGGGTTGCGGGATTACGGATGCGAAGCCATAGTTCAATCGCCCGGACCGGCTGTTCAATATTGAATAGTTCGGCGTTCCGACAGGAGATACGATCAAGAGACAGTGAAAACCCTCAGTACATCACGTGGTAAGAAACTGGTTTTTCAGCCTGCGGCCTTCCTCGCCAAAACCGGCCTGGGCCGGACGATTGCCGATCTGAAAAAAGGCCAAGCGATCTTTTCCCAGGGCGATTCCGCCAACGCCGTGTTTTATATCCAGAAAGGCAAGATCAAGCTTACGGTGTTCTCCAAGCGTGGCAAAGAAGCAACCATTGCCTTGCTGGGAGCCGGCAACTTCTTAGGCGAGGAATGTATCGCTGCCATTCAGCCGCAAAGAATGGCCACGGCGACCGCGCTCACTCCCTCGACCATCCTCAGGATTGAAAGAAAAGAGATGGTTCGAGTGCTGCACGAAGAAAAGTTATTCTCTGAGATTTTCGTTACCTATCTCCTCGCCCGCAACACTCGTATCCAGGAAGACTTGGTTGATCAGCTCTTCAATTCCAGTGAAAAGCGGCTGGCGCGCGCGCTGTTGCTGCTCGCCCAATTTGGCAAGGATGGCGTACCGGAGACGGTGATTCCCAAAATAGGCCAGGAAACATTGGCGGAGATGATTGGCACAACCCGCTCCCGAGTAAGCTTCTTCATGAATCGCTTCCGCAAACTGGGGTTCATCGAATACAACGGCAAATTGAAGGTTCACAGTTCCTTGCTGAACGTCATCCTCCACGATTGACTCACGCCCTCACCCTGCAAAGAGGGCTGTAAATGCCTGCTTTCCCCAATAGCTAAGATTGGAAAGCTTTTCCATGTCAAATCCGCGAAGCATGAAATTCTGACGAAAGCCTTTTACGCCAGGCCGGCCATGGCTTCTTCAATCACGTCGGACTGCAACTCTCTGGATTCGGATCTGGAAGGGCCGGAGACGATGTGAAAATGCGCGGAGGTTTCCGGTTTCCCGGAGCGTCGGACTGCGGACTTAGCCCCTGCCGTTGTCGAGCTTTCGATCAATGAATGATCTAAGCCTGCGTGAGCGCGAAGGGTGGCGCAGCTTGCGCAATGCCTTGGCCTCGATCTGGCGGATACGCTCGCGGGTGACCTCGAAATCCTGCCCGACCTCTTCCAGGGTGTGGTCACTCTTTTCGCCGATGCCGAAACGCATGCGCAGCACCTTTTCTTCGCGCGGGGTCAGGGTGGACAGTACCCGTGCGGTCTGCTCGGAAAGATTGGCCTTGATAACCGCGTCGATGGGGGATATGACGCCCTTGTCCTCGATAAAATCGCCCAGGTGGGAATCTTCTTCCTCGCCGATGGGGGTCTCAAGCGAGATCGGTTCCTTGGCGATCTTCAACACCTTGCGCACCTTGTCCAACGGCAGCTGCATACGTTCGGCAATCTCTTCGGGGGAGGGCTCGCGGCCGTTCTCCTGGACCAGTTGGCGGCTGGTGCGGATCAGCTTGTTGATGGTCTCGATCATGTGGACCGGGATGCGGATGGTGCGGGCCTGATCGGCAATGGCGCGGGTAATGGCCTGGCGGATCCACCAGGTCGCATAGGTGGAAAATTTGTAGCCGCGCTGGTATTCGAACTTGTCCACGGCCTTCATCAGGCCGATGTTGCCCTCCTGGATCAGGTCGAGGAACTGCAGGCCGCGGTTGGTGT
>JBGPZS010000320.1:0-5014 GCA_041493865.1 Terriglobia bacterium | reverse complement strand
GTGGTCGGTGATGACCACGCCGATTTTGGCCCGTCCTGGCTCGCTGCGCAACAAGGCCAGAGCGCTTTCCGCTTTGGTGGCCACGTGGCTTTCAATCTCAGCCTTGCGTAACACCAGTTCACGGATCGTGAGCTGGGCGATGTTGTCGTCGAGCAGGAGTACTTGTTTCATGTGGCTAAGCGCTTTTTGCCCTTTGATATCTTGCCAGGACCTCGGTCTCTGCCCGCGCCCAATCCTCACGGTCATAGCCTTCCTGCCGTCCCCGTTCCTCAAAAAGCTCGTAGGCGCGGATGCGGGTTTCTTCTTCGATCCTCTGCTGCGCCCGCTCGAACTCACCGATGTGCGTCGCGGCGACATTACTGGATTGCCCAATCGGGGTGACCGCCGGCGACTCCTGTGACGTTCCTTTCTTCGCGGAAGTGGTCTTATGCGGTTTCCTGGAAGGTTTTGTTGCCATAGTACGGATGCTCCTCAGATCTTCAAATCGACGAAAGTAATTTTTTGAAAAACGAGAGCGGCGTTCCATCGATTATAGAGAATCCGCGGCAGGTTGTGGGCCACCGGAAACAAAAAGTTGGTGAAGAGTAACATGTGCTCTCTGGGATTAAGCAATTTTTCCCCACGCCTTTTACTTGATCAGCAGGTCACGACATATTCGCCCGCCCAAGGGGTTCAAGGCTTATCATTTTCCCAATGCACACTGCCCAGCTTACAAGAAGGTCCCATCTGGAAGGTTGGTCATGGGCCTTGAGTGCTCAACTCATTCAACTTATTGTCCAGGCTTTGTCCCTTGCTCTGTTTGCGCGCGTGTTCCCCGTCAATGACCTGGGTTTGCTGGTCAGCTTGACCGCCATTACATCAATACTCGCGCCTTTTGTCGGGGTCGGCGCTCCTAACCTGTTGATCAGAGACGTTGGGCGTGACCGGACGGCATTCAAGCAGCAGTGGGGTAATTTGGTCTTCAGCACGCTGTTGTCAGGACCGTTCTTCTGCCTGGCGGCTATCGCGATTGCGTTTGCTGTGCTTCCCCGCGCCGTACCCGCGTGGGAAATCGGGTGCGTCGCGGTCATTGAATTGCTCTTGTTCCGCGCTGTGGGGTTGATCTCGCTTGCGTTGCAGGGCCTGGGAATGATCGACCGCATGTCTCAACTCACTATTGTCATGGCGTGCACGCGATTGTTGACAGTGTTCTTGCTGCTTATGCTGCCCGCTGAGCTTCGCCAGATCAGGACCTGGTTGCTTTTGTACAGTGCTACCGGTGTTCTTCTTGCGGCGTGCGTCTTTTGGTCTGCATGGCGGGCCTTTGGAAAGCCGAGCCGTTCGCACCTGGATATGAAAAGGAATTTCCGGGAAGGATTGTGGTTCGTCTTCAGTCCCCTGGCCCAATCGCTCAACAACGACGCGGACAAGGTGGTCCTGGCCCGATTTGACGGCCTGAGCAACGTGGCCTTCTATGGCGTGGCCTATAAGATTGTTTTTGCGGCCTTTGTGCCGGTGCAGGCTTTGCTCACAGTGACGTATCCGCAGTTTTTCCGACAAGGCCGCGAAGGCATTCGGCAGACTGCACAGTATGCAGCGCGTTGGTTGCAGCCGGCTCTGGGATATTCTTTGCTGGCAGGCGTGCTCCTTTTCACTGCCGCGCCCATAGCGCCAAGGCTGCTGGGGCCAAAGTATCTGGAAACGGCAACGGCCTTAAGATTTCTGGCGGCCTTGCCCCTGCTCAAGACCTTGCAATTCCTGTTTGCGGATGCGCTGACTGGTGCAGACTTCCAGCGTCTTCGTGTCGGTTTGCATGTGCTGATTGCGATTCTTAACCTCGCGCTGAACCTGGCCTGGGTGCCTCGCTACGGCTGGCACGGAGCAGCTTGGGCCACTCTGGCCTGTGACGGCGCCCAGGCAATGCTGTTCATGGGGGCAACCTGGAGGCTTCATCGAAACGAACGTCGTGGCATCTTGACGGCCAAAGCAGCGGCGGCTAAATTCAATGACTAAGGCAGGAGCTCACGTGCGAAATAAGCAATTTTCCGGGTCACACGTTTCTACTCGTCTATCATGCGTTTGCGCTCCTGAGCCGCTGCGCCAGTTTAGGAAGCCTGCCCTGGTGGTGGGCCACCCAGGACACGAGTTGCGGGTGTTTGGCTGGATGTCTGAATACAGGCCGTTGGTCCACGTGATTACTGATGGCTCAGGCAGGCATGGCATCTCTCGAATACCCTCAACTTACAAATTGGTCGAGAGGCTTGGAGCAAGCTTCGGAACAATCTTCGGCGCCGTCTCTGATGTTGAAATCTATCGTGCGATTCTCCAGACAGACACCGCTCTTTTTCTCAATGTCGTGTCGGCTTTGGCGGCTTCATTCGTGCTGCACCGGATTGATTTTGTTGCTGGAGATGCAGCCGAAGGATACAACCCCACTCACGATCTATGCCGCGCGATCGTAGATGCCGCGGCAAGCATTGCCGGGCGAAGCATGGGCAAACCGGTCGCGAATTATGAATTCCGTCTGGCGGAGTGGGAACAAGAATTCCCTATTGCCCATGGTGAGCGCTGTCTCCACCTGCAGTTAAATGATGATTTGCTGCAACAGAAACTTGAAGCCGCGGAACAGTATGTGGAGATGCAGGCGGAGGTACGCCGAGGCATCCAGCAGCGGGGCGAGGATTATTTTCGCGTTGAATGTCTGCAGAAGGTCCAGGAAACCGCCCGCTCACACTCTGCCTCAGAGAAGCCCTTCTATGAGCGCTTTGGAGAAGAACGAGTCACCAGTGGCCAGTATGCCTCTGTGATTCGCTTCAAAGAACACATTTTGCCGATCATGGATGCTCTCTTCGGCTATGCGACCCATGCCGATACGAGCCTCCAGGCCCGTTCCCATGGAACATGAGCAGCGGTCTATCGCCCAAGACAGTCATTGAAGATCCTTATTACCAATGCGTATTTGGCCGCCTACGCCGGCACTCAGGTCGTGGTGCGTGATCTTGCCTGCGAGCTTTCACGACAGGAGCACCAGGTGATGGTGTACTGTCCTGAGGCCGGCGCCGTGGCCGATGAGATCAGGAGCCACGGCATTCCGGTTGCCCATAAGTTAACCAGCCTCAATTCTGTCCCGGACATCATTCATGGACAATTCCATTTGCCCACGATGGAAGCGTTACTACGGTTTCCTGGTGTACCGGCAATCTACGTTTGTCATGCAGCGGTGGGCGCTGGCGACGAACCGTTTTATTTTCCCCGGTTTCTGCGTTACGTCGCGGTGGATGAGCGCTGCAAGAAGCGGTTGGAGAATACTGCGGGTATTCCTCGTGAGCGAATCCAGGTAATCTTGAACGCGGTTGATCTGGAGCGGTTTCAGAAGCGCAGTCCGCTGCCCGCCAAGGCAAGACGGGCCTTGATCTTTAGCAACAATGCCAGCGAATCCACCCATGTTCCTGCAGTGCGCAAGGCGTGTCGTCAGGCCGGGCTGGATCTTGACGTTACAGGTCTGGGATCCGGAAACTCCACAGCCAGCCCAGAAACAATTCTGCCGCATTACGACATCGTGTTTGCCAAGGCGCGGTCCGCGCTGGAGGCAATGGCGGCAGGAGCTGCCGTCGTTTTATGCGATGCCGCCGGTTTGGGGCCCATGGTGAGCACACGAGACTTTGACCGCCTTCGCCCAATGAATTTTGGGACCGGAGTGCTGGACAAGCCATTGCACGCGAACGCTATCCGGGCGGAAATTGACCGTTACAACCCTCATGATGCTGCTCAAGTGTGCGCGAGGGTGAGGAATGAAGCCGGCTTGGTTGAGGCTGCACGCAGTTGGGTCAAAGTTTATGGCGAGGTACTAGAGGAATTCCGTCCGGCTGCGAAAGATGAAGATGCGGAGTTCGAAGCATTGGTAGCGTATCTGCGCAAGCCAGGTTTTGATGACCGGGTGGAATGGGAGCGACAGCAGTTGAAAAAACTAAAATCCATTCCATTGGTTGGCGACGATATTTTTCGACTTGCGAGACGCGTCCTCAGGCGCTGGATCGGTAGCTTCGGGTTGCACTGACACCTTAGGGCTTTGTTATACTGCGAATGTCCCGCAACAGAGTGGCGCTATCGTCTAGGGGTTAGGACGTGAGATTCTCAATCTTAAAACCCGGGTTCGATTCCCGGTAGCGCTACCAAACGGGATTTTTTGACTGCATTCGTTTCTATTCCGCTGAAAAGTAAGCACGTTGCAGCGGTTCGATAATTTCCCTCTGAATACGTCACTCCTTCAGGGAATAGAACCTGCTGCAAACGCTGTTTCTGCTCTGCAGGCGCGGCCTTCCAAAGGTTCGACGCGTTCAGTAAAACCATCTGCGCGTAGTCCAGGACCGCCTCTATTTCAATTTCTTCGGCCTGCGCGTCCCGTAGATCCATTTCCGCCAGGGTCAATTCCTCAGTCAACTTTGCGCGCATTTCCTGGTACGTGGCGGCGTCAATCGCTTTTTGATAGATGAAGGCTTCTTCCAGCTTGGCCTTGTTGTCTCGTAGCTCTCGAATCTTGCGTGACAGAACGCTTTGACTTGCTGGCTGTCACCCTGCTTCTTCCGCCAGACATCAAGCACAATCTCGCGGTAAAGGCGCATGTAACCGGCATTGGGTTGCAATTGCCGGATGAACGCCTCGAATTGGCCCTCCAGTACATCCTTTGTCACGCGGGTGCAGCCATCTCGACAGTGATAGTAGGCGTAATACCTGTTGCGGCCTTTAGACCAGCTTCCCGTGAGCGGACTTTCCGCTACGAAGCTTCGTTAAATGCGGATGTTGCACTGAGCCGAGCTGAGTGATCTTTCGCAGCACCTGTTCTCGCGAGTAAAGGCCCGTCGCGAACTCCTCGAAAGCCTGCGTGATGAGTGGAGCAGATTGCTCATCGGGAATGATTGCTTTGGCACCCATCGCGTCTCGCCCTGCTCGATATCCGAGAGGAGGAGGGAAGGTCCAGCGGCCGTCCTCCAGGCGTTGCCGCATGCCTTTCACACTGCGGTCAGTTCGGACATTG
>JBGPZS010000596.1:0-2256 GCA_041493865.1 Terriglobia bacterium | reverse complement strand
GGTAAGAAGCCTGTGGCGCGGGAAGGCCGCCCCAGATGGGACAAACCCACGCCAAATTGGGATGCAGTGGGATGAAGGCGGCGGGGGCAGGGGGCGCGCAGAGCGCGCCTATCGCCGTAATCGCCGAGATCGCCGTAATCGCGCGGAACCAGAAATGCCCCTAGAGTATGGGCAGCATCGCGGACGCGAATGCTGAAATGTTCTTTGACAACTAGCAGTGAGCGGTTCGCAGTCAGCCAATACGGCCCTATAGGGCCGCTCAGCGGCTGAAGCCGATTTCTTCAGCAGCTCGACCGCCCCATGAGCAGCGAGCCCGACTTGCGCGGCGAGCTGCCTGCTTCAGGAGCAGAACGATTACGGCGTTGGCACGACCTGCAAGCGGTTTGGAGCGAAGCGACAAAAAGGAAGACTAGCCTTCCCAGACAAACGCATCAAAGCGGCGACGGGTCTCAAAGCCCAGCCGGCGATAGAGATCGACGGCCTTGGCGTTGGCTTCTGTCACCGTTAGGCTCAGGCCGAGGAAGTTGCGGGTGCGGAGTTCCTGCGTGCACAGTCCGATGAGCGACTCTCCGATCCGGCGGCCTCGATGCTCCGGCAGCACGCAGACCTGGGTGACGTGACCCACATCGTCTCGTACACGGGAACAGAGCAGCAAGCCGGCAACGGAGCGCGTTGGCTTGTGCAGCGCCACGAACGATGCATTCCCGTCAAACACACCGCAGCCGGGAAAACGCACAATGTTGTTGAGGAAGCGCAACGATCCGTTCAGGCTGCGATACTGGTCGTTAATGTCGGAATCAATATGCCCGCGATATGCCGTGGTGATCACCGCCGCGGCGGGCTGGAAATCCTGCTCCACCCAGCGGCGAAACTCGATGTCAGGAAAACCTGAGATCTCCGGCCGCACACCGTTCCTGAGCGGCAGCGTCATGAACAACCGCTGATATTGCCGGAAGCCCTCCGCTAGAAATGGCCCGCTCAGCACACCGGATTCGTGAGGAAGAAGCTGTGCCTCAATGCGTTGGATCCCGGGCGACTGCTGCAGCGTACTGATTACATGCACGGCCAGGCGGTGCTCCACCGTGTCGCCTTCAATGCGAATCGAGTCGTCGGCGTAGAGGTCGCCGATGACGCCCTTGCTGCCTTCATACACAAAAAACGCGTAGCCGCCAATGTGTCCATCTTCCACGGCGGCGTAGCCGGGCAGGATCTTGGAATCGATATAACGGAGGATCATCTCGGCCGAAGGGCGGTAGTCCCATGACATCATCTGCGCCCACAAAAGCGTCTCCTGCTCCAGCAAGGGACGCAAGTGGTGAGAACTGAAGTGTCTTAGGTCCAGAATCTCCACGCCAAATGGATGATGAGTCCGGTGTGTGTCGATCGGGGTATGAAGGCCCATGACTTCCCGCTGCCGCCCTGCATTTACGGTAAATGGCGGCGAACTAAGAGTCTAGCTTCGGGCAGAAAATTAATCAAAGCCTCTATCTACCTTAGAACCAAAACAGTAGGAACCAGCGGCGACACTTGCCTTTATTTTGCGGCGCTTACCAGAAAAAACTCCAGATGTTCTGGTGGAAATGTTCCCATGGAAGTCACTTGCCTGCTCCCGGCCGCGGCCTGCACAGCCCCCAGACTGCCCTCTTTCGCAACCACAACGTGCCTCTCCGAAGGAATGCCGGAAGGCAGATCAACCGGGCCTTCCTGTTCGTACCGGCGGATGGCCTGGTTGCGATAGAAATTCAGTCCGTAGGCAACTTGCCGTTTGACGTTGAAAACGGCAACCGGGGTGTCCGCGGCGCCAAGTTCCGCCAGTCGCTGGTTGATGGGCCGCGCGGATTGTGCGCGGTCAATGGTGGGAGCGGCTGGGCGCAACAGAAATGCCACCGCCAGAATCGTAGGGACCAGAGTTACAAAGTGCAAAACCCGCAAGCCCTCACGTCGAACCATCAACAAGACCATCACGGCAATGATCCCGCCGGTCACGATCATGCCGGCCTGCAAGAATGACGGTGGGACTTGTTTCGCCATGAAAAATGGAGCCATCAGAGCGCCCACCAGCAAAAACGCGCAGACGAGCGAGTGCAGTGCAATCTTCACACGAGAAACTGTCCGGGCACGGTGGAGATAGTCTGCCGTGAGCAGCGCGGCTGCGGGGATCGCGGGCAGGATATAGCCGGGCAGCTTGGCTCGGGAGATGCTGAAGAAGACGATCGGAATGATGACCCAGACGAACAGGAAGCTGGACAAACCATC
>JBGPZS010000027.1:0-16140 GCA_041493865.1 Terriglobia bacterium | reverse complement strand
CAAGATGGCGCTCTACGGCCACGAAATTTCAGACACCATCAACGTTTGGGAGGCCGCGCTGGACCGCTACTGCAAGATGGAGAAGCCGGATTTCATTGGCCGCGCAGCGCTGGAAAAAGCTAAAGCGGAAGGGCTGAAGCGTATCCTGGTCGGGCTGGAAGCGGTTGATCGCGGCATCCCGCGCGATGGCTACAAAGTTTTCGGCCAGGCGGGCGTCGATGCGGCAAACCAGGAAATTGGCTACATTACCAGCGGATCGCCGGCGCCATTCTTGAAGAAGAACATTGCCCTGGCCTACGTGCCGCCGTCGCATTCGGAAATCGGCCATGAAGTTTTTGTGGAGATCCGCGGCCAGAAGATCAAGAGCAAGGTAGTGCCGACCCCGTTTTACAAGCGACCGAAAAAGTCATAGCCCCAGAAATCTAGCCCCCAAAAGAAGCTCCATGAGGACAGGACAAAGCGAATGGCATATCCGAAAGACTACAAATATACGAGAGAGCACGAGTGGATCCAGGTGAAGGGCAACGCGGCCACGGTGGGCATTACGGACCACGCGCAGGAATCGCTGGGCGACATCGTCTTTGTTGAGCTGCCCAAGGTGGGGTCGCAAGTGGAAGCGGGCAAGAGCTTCGGCACCGTGGAGTCAGTAAAGGCCGTTTCAGAACTTTATGCGCCAGCATCGGGCAAAGTGGTTGAAATAAACGACAGCCTGAACCAGGCGCCGGAAGCAGTAAATAAGGATGCACACAGCGCCTGGATGATCAAGCTGGAACTGGCGGACCCGAAACAGGCGGACGCGCTGCTCTCATCTGACGACTATGAGAAGTACATTGCTGAAGAGAAGTAAGCCCACAGCGAGCCAAGATTTTCTGGAGTTTTAGTCGTCATCCTGAGGGCCATGAGCGAGCACGCGCTTTCTTCAGCGTGCGAGTAGGCCCGAAGGACCTTGAGTTGCAATGCTTGTTACACATAAGGTCCCTCGCTCCTATTCGGACGCTGAAGACAGCGCGTCCTCATTTTTACCGAGCTCGGGATGACGCGCGATTTAAAAAGGATGCTGCCTTAACCATGCGCTACTTACCAAAATCTCCTGCTGATCGGGCGCAGATGTTGCGCGAGATCGGCTGCAAATCCATTGATGACCTGTTCGCGCCGATCCCGGCGGAATACCGGCTGAACCGTGACCTGAAAGTGCCGCGGCAGATGGCGGAGTCAGAGATCATTGACTACTTCCAGGAATGCGCCAGCAGCAACGCCGCAGGGTATGCGCTGTTTCTTGGGGCCGGCGCTTACCATCACTACCGTCCGGTGGTGATTGATGCCATGGTTTCGCGCGGCGAGTTTCTCACCTCGTACACGCCGTATCAGGCGGAGATCGCGCAGGGTACGTTGCAGGCGATTTTCGAATTTCAAACCATGATCAGCGAACTTACGGGGATGGAAGTGGCCAACGCTTCCATGTACGACGGCTCTACCGGCGCGGCCGAGGCCATGCTGATGGCGGTCCGCATTACCGGAAGGAAGGCGGCGGTAGTGGCACGCAGCGTGCATCCGGAATACCGCGAGGTAATGCACACATACACGCAGCACCAGGGGCTGCCCATCACCGAATGCGGTTACCTGGAAAACGGCCGCGTGGACATGGCCGATCTGGAAAAGAAAATCACATCGGACACGGCGTGTGTGCTGATCCAGTCACCCAACTTCTTCGGCACGATTGAAGACGTTGCCGCGGTGGCGGACCTGGTACACAAGAAGGGCGCGCTGCTGGTGGTATCGATTGCGGAGGCGCTGTCACTGGGGATCGTAAAGCCGCCGGTGGAAGCCGACATTGTTTCGATGGAGACGCAGTCTTTCGGCGTGCCCCTGGGATATGGCGGCCCGTACGCCGGTGTGCTGGCTACCAAGGAGAAATTCGTGCGGCAGATCCCGGGCAGGCTGGTGGGCGAGACCCGAGACAAAGACGGCAAACGCGGCTTTGTGCTCACTCTTTCCACGCGCGAGCAGCACATTCGCCGCGAGAAGGCCACCTCGAACATCTGCACCAACCAGGCGCTGATCGCCACTATGGCCACCATCTATCTGACCATCTACGGTCGCGAGGGATTGAAGGAATTGGCGCAGCAGAACCTGGCTAAAGCAATGTACGCAAGCGGTGAGTTTGCCAAGAAAGGCAAGATACTCTTCGCTGGGGCGCCGCGCTTCAACGAGTTTGTGGTGCAAACGAAAGACGACCCGCACGCAATCAACAAGCGTCTGCTGGCAAAAAAAATGATTGGCGGCTTCCCGCTCGGCTGGCATTATCCCGAACTCGGCAACGCGCAGCTGTGGTGCTGCACTGAGCTGAACAGCAAAGAGCAGATCGATGCTGCCGTGCAGGCGGTGGGCCAATGAGCAACAAAGACATCAAGAAGGCGACGCAACACGTTAACCAGAACGAAGGGCTGATCTTTGAGCGGTCGTCACCGGGCAAAAAAGGTTACCGGCTGTCCCCGCTGGACGTCCCTGAGGTCGATTATAAAAAAGCGCTTGGAGCTTCCGCCCGCGCTGATCTGGGCAGCATGCCGGAAGTGAGCGAGATGGAGATCATCCGCCACTTCACACGGTTGTCCACCTGGAATTACGCGATCGATCTGGGCATGTATCCGCTGGGGTCGTGCACCATGAAGTACAACGCGCGCGTGAATGAAGTAGTGGCGCGCTTTCCGGGACTGGCCAACGCGCATCCGTACCAGCCGGCGGAAGTTTCGCAGGGCGCCATGCGCGTGATGAAGACGCTCTCCGACTGCCTGCTCGACATCACGGGCATGGATGCCATCACGTTGCAACCCGCGGCGGGCGCGCACGGAGAAATGACCGGCATCCTGCTGATGCATGCTTATCTGCAGTCGAAAGGGAACCCGCGCAAGAAGATCCTGATCCCTGATTCCGCGCACGGCACTAATCCGGCCACGGCGGCCATCTGCGGATACGCGGTGGAGAACCTGAAGTCGAACTCAAGGGGTATGGTGGACGTGAGCGCGCTGGCGGCGCAGATGAATGAAGACGTTGCCGGCCTGATGCTCACCAATCCCAATACGCTGGGCATTTTCGAGCAGGAGATCCACAAGATCGCTGAAATTCTTCATCAAAAAGGCGGTTTGCTCTACATGGACGGCGCCAACATGAACGCGCTGGTCGGCAAGACGCGTCCTGGCGACTTTGGCGTGGACGTGATGCACCTGAACCTGCACAAGACTTTTTCCACGCCGCATGGCGGCGGCGGACCCGGGTCGGGGCCGGTGGCATGCAAGAAAATGCTGGAGCCGTTCCTGCCCAACCCGGTGATCGTGCAACGCGCGGATGGTACGCTGGCGTTCGACTATGATCGCCCACAATCCGTGGGACGCGTGCGCATGTTTTATGGGAACTTCGGCATGCATGTCCGCGCGCTGGCGTATACGCTGGCCAACGGGCCGGACGGACTGCGCCAGACCACGGAAGATGCGGTGCTCAACGCTAACTATATCCGTAAAAAGCTGGAGGGCGATTACCAGTTGCCGTACCAGAGCGCGTCCATGCATGAGGTGGTCTTCAGTGACAGCATCCAGGAACAAAAGGGCGTAAAGACCGGCGACATCGCCAAGCGGCTGATCGACTATGGCTTCCATCCTTATACAGTCTCGTTCCCGTTGGTGGTGCACGGCGCCATCATGATTGAGCCCACGGAAAGCGAGTCGCTGGAAGAGCTGGACCTGCTGGTGGACGCGATGAAGGCGATTGCACGCGAAGCGGAAGAAGATCCCGAGTTCGTAAAAGCCGCGCCGCACACCACGCGTGTGAAGCGTCTGGATGAGACAGCCGCGGCGAGAAAGCCGATATTAAGGTGGAAGCCAGCGGCGGCGAAATCAGCCGGGGAATGATTCAGGTTGGGACAAGGCGACTTTTCTGGCGTCCCAAGCGTCGCGAGGGAACACATGCGCTACGTAACCCCTAGGGCCGCAAAGCAGGGCAGTGGTAAGCGTTTTCGCGTATTAACGAGTTCTCGCGCGGCCTATACACTTCTTAACTATAGGGATCTCTCGCTTTCGCTCGAGACTGCGGAAGAACGCCTAAGGTAACATTTCCGGTGTCTAAAGCTTGAGGTACACTCTCAATAGCCATGTCATCTTTGAAGTCCTTATTTCTGTGTTTTCTCCTTGCCCTGTCTGCCGCTCCGGCGCTGCTGGGGCAGACTGCCGCGGCCGGCGCCACTGACCCGGTATTGCTGCGCACCCTGCAGCAGGAACTTGATCGCGCCATGAGTTCCCTGAGCAAGGCCGATCCAGCGCCGTATTTCATCAGCTATGCGGGGAATGAGGAGTTTGGCTCCGTCATTATGGCCAGCAACGGCGCGCTGGTGGCCAACGTCAAGCGACATGACCGCACCGTGGATGTTTCCGTCCGCGTGGGCAGCCGCGCCCTGGACAATACGCACGGCGAGAACCGCTTCAACGCGGTCACCACGGCTTCATTGCCGTTGGAAGACCGGCCCGACGCCATTGCGCGCGTGCTGTGGATCAATACCGATCGCATGTACAAAAAGGCCGCGCAGGGATTTCTTGAAGTAAAGACCAATACCAAGGTGCGCGCTGACGAAGAAGATTCTTCGCCGGACTTCTCCACGGAGAAGCCGCAAGTCTATGTCGGCAAGGAGAGCGTGCCGCCCAAGTTTGACCAGCGCCAGTGGGAAGACCGCGTGCGCCGCCTCTCGGCGATCTTTGCCAAGTATCCTGACATTGAGAACTCCACCGTGGTGCTGATTGTGCAGGATGCCACGCGTTACTTCGTTTCCAGCGAAGGTTCGCGGCTGGTGGACTCACGGCCGCTGATCCGCGTCCTGGCGCTGGGAAGCACGCGCTCCGTGGACGGCATGGAACTGGCGCGGTCGGAAACGTTTGACGCTTCCACTTTTGACAAGCTTGCTTCGGAGCAGGCGATCGCGGCCAAGATTGACAAGATCGCGCAGGACCTGCAGAAGCTGAAGAAAGCCCCGGTAGTCGAGCCCTTCAACGGACCGGCACTGCTTTCCGGCCGCGCTGCAGCGGTCTTTTTCCATGAGGTTGTCGGCCATCGGCTGGAGGGCCAGCGCCAGCGCGGGGAAAACGAAGGCCAGACGTTTACCAAGATGGTCGGCCAGCCGGTGTTGCCGAAGTTTCTTAGCGTGGAAGACGATCCCACGCTGGCCACGCTTGAGGGTGTGGAACTGAGCGGCAACTACAGCTACGACGAAGAAGGCGAAAAGAGCCGCCGGGTGGAGCTGATTTCCAACGGCGTGCTGAAACAATTTCTGATGTCGCGCATGCCGGTCAAGGGCTTCATGCAGTCCAACGGCCACGGCCGCGGACAGACCGGCCTGATGCCGGTGGGCCGCCAGGGCAACCTGATCGTGCGCTCCAACAAGACGGTGGCGGACGCGCAGCTTCGCCAAGAGTTGATCAACGAGATCAAGAAACGAAAGAAGCCGTTCGGGCTTTATTTTGAAGACATCGCGGGCGGCTTCACACTGACCATGCGCAACATGCCGCAGGCGTTTCAGGTGATGCCGTTGATGGTGTGGAAAGTTTATCCAGACGGGCGCCCGGACGAACTGGTGCGCGGCGTTGACATCATCGGCACGCCGCTGAACGCGCTGAACAGGATCGTGGTGACCGGGCAGAAGATGGATGTGTTTAACGGCGAGTGCGGCGCGGAATCGGGATCTGTCCCGGTGGCTGCGGCCGCTCCGGCCATGCTGTTCTCTGAGATCGAAGTGCAGAAGGTAGCGCAGGGACATGAGCGACCGCCGGTGTTGCCGCCGCCGGGCGTTGACAAGCCTGAAATTGCGAACCAGCAACCTGCCGCCAAGCCGGAGGTGCGCTAATGCGCCGACTGATTCCCATGGCTCTCCTGCTGTTTGTTTTTTCGGCCGCGGCCCTGGCCGGCGACGCGACGCCCGCGGCCCCTTCGGTCTCATCCAACGACCATGGCGATGCGGTGCTGAAAGCCATGCTGGCGGAGCTGAAGCGTTCGCAGGAAAAACTGCAGCTCGGCCAGTTGCAGAGGCCGTACTACATCGACTACCAGGTCACCGAAATCCAGGACAACATTGCGGACGCGACGCTGGGCGCGCTGCGCACTGACCAGATCAACGCCGGCCGGCTGGTCCGCGTGGTGGTGCGCATTGGCGACTACAAACAAGACAGCTATTTTGGGGAAGGCATGGGCGCGGTAGACGTAATGCCCACCGACAACGACGAGATGGCGCTGCGCCGGCAACTCTGGCTGGCCACCGACAAGGCTTACAAGTCCGCGCTGAGCGGCTTCACGCAAAAAGAGGCCGCGCTCAAGAACGTGGAAACTGAAAACGACCTGGCGGACTTCTCGCAGGAGAAGCCGGCGCAGTCCGTCCGCGACCTCTCCAGGCTTGATGTGGACCTGGACAAATGGAAGCAGACGCTGCGCACCACGTCTGACTTGTTCCGCAGTGATCCGAGCCTGGAGATGAGCAACGCGATGATGAACTTCCGGGTGTTGAACCGCTACTTTGTCAACACCGAAGGCACCGTAGCGCGCAACGGTAAAACCATTTACACCCTGGTTTTTTCCGGCTCTGACCAGGCCGACGACGGCATGCACCTGGAGCGCAGCCACGGCTGGATAGTGACCAAACCCGACGAGCTGCCCAGGCCGGACGAGATCGAGAAAGAAGCAAAACAGCTCATCGGCACCTTTAGTGCGCTCAAGAAAGCGCCCCTGGTGGAGGACGATTATCGCGGGCCGGTACTTTTCTCTGCGGACGCCGTGACGTCTCTGTTTGAGCGGCTGATCGTTCCCAACATTTTGGGCATCCGTCCCGATCTGGGAAACCCGGCGCGCACCAATGGAGAATTTGCGTCGCACTACAAAGGCCGCGTTCTGCCGGAAAACTTCACAGTCGTCGATGACCCCAAAGCCAAAGAGATCGGCCACCAGACGCTGGCCGGCAGCTATGACGTGGACGACGAAGGCGTGGAAGCGCAGAAAGTTACTGTGGTGGAAAAAGGCGTGCTGACAAATTACCTCCTTGGCCGCGAACCCATCCGCGACTTTCCGCACTCCAACGGCCACGGAAGGACAGCGCTGGCAGGAGCGCCGCGCCCGCAGATTTCCAACCTGATCTTCAAGGCCGAAGGCGGCGTGCCGGTGGAAGAGCTGAAGAAGAAGCTGGTCCAGATGTGCAAGGACCAGGGGCGCCCCTATGGCTACTACGTGGAAACCACGGGGCCACAGCTCTCGCCTCGCCTCTTGTGGCGTGTCTACGTGAGCGATGGCCACATGGAACTGGTGCGCGGGGCAGTCTTCAAGCAACTGGACACGCGCGTGCTGCGCAGTGACATTGTGGCCACGGGGACCGACATGTACGTTTACAATCGCTCCGAACCGCTGCCTAGCGCCATTGTTGCGCCGTCAATTCTGTTCGGCGAACTGGAAATCCAGCGCGCCAACCGCACGCGGGAAAAACTGCCGCAGTATCCACCGCCGGCGCTGAACTCGGCGGCGAAGTAAGGGCGTTTACCGCAGAGGATATGCCATCGGCTCCCTTACGGGCCGCTCAGAGCAGGCTACGGGACGCACCTTTGCGGCCCTTGTCTTAAATTGAGCTTGTTCTCACGGCGCGTTCAGGAACATATCGCTGCCCATCGAGAAACCATTTACCATAGGGTTTCCTCGCGCCTGCCGACGCTCGGAATAAAGAAAAAATGGGCCGCATCCACGTATTGCCTGAGCACGTTGCCAACAAGATCGCCGCGGGCGAGGTGGTGGAGCGTCCGTCCTCGGTGCTCAAAGAACTGCTGGAGAACTCGCTGGATGCTGGCGCCACGCGGGTCCGCGTGCAGGTGGAAGGCGGCGGCAGGAAGCTGATCCAGGTCACGGACAACGGCTGCGGCATGGTGCGCGACGATGCGTTGCTCGCCTTTGAACGCCACGCGACTTCGAAGATCAAAGACGCGGAAGACCTGCTGAACATACACACGCTGGGCTTTCGCGGAGAAGCGTTGCCCTCGATCGCATCGGTGGCGCGGGTGCTGCTGGAGACGCGCGCGGCGGATGAAGACGGCGGCACGGTGGTGGAGATTGCCGGCGGAAAAATTCTGCGTGTGGAGGAAGCTGGATTGCCCCAGGGAACGTCGCTGGCGGTGCGCGACCTCTTCTTCAACATGCCGGCGCGCAGGAAGTTCCTGAAGGCGGAGTCGACCGAGCTTTCGCACATCGCGTCCCTGGTCACGCACTACGCGCTGGCGCATCCGGAAAAGCATTTTGAATTGCACTCCGCTACGGACGCCATGCTGGTGGCGGCGCCGGTGGGCTCGCACTCCGACCGAATTTACCAGATCTTTGGCCGCGAAACCCTGGACCAGCTTGTTCCCCTGGCGGCGGCCATGAAGCTGGAACGCGTAGGCATACCGGAGCCTCCACCGTGGCGCCGGGGTGAAGATTATGAGCCACCGGTCCCCGGCGACATACGTTTGCACGGCTTCATTTCCAAGCCAGAGCTGCAGAAGCTGAACCGCAATTCGATCTTTGTGTTTGTGAATGGCCGCTTGATCCGCGACCGAATGGTCCAACACGCAATGATCGAGGGCTATCGCAATATTCTGCCGCCGGCGGTTTTTCCCGTGGTGCTGCTGTTCATCGAGTTGCCGAACGAGGAAGTTGACGCCAACGTGCATCCATCGAAGACCGAGGTGCGTTTCCGCCAGCACGCGCTGGTGCACGACTTCGTGCGCGAGACAGTGCGGGCCGCGCTGATGAAAGCCCGACCGGTGCCGGAGTTCACGCGCGAGATCACGGCGCAGCCCACGGCAGCTCCGGGCCTCAGCCCCGGCGCACAAGCGCATACAGGCGGGCTGAATGAGTTTGCTCTGCAACTGGAGACCCAGCTGCCGGTGAACGAGCGTCTGCAATTTGGCGGAGTGCCAATCGCCGTGGAAGCGAACATGGCAGTCAGCGGCTTTGGGCCGGTCGGAGCGCCGTCGATGGCGCGAAGCGTGAACGGCCATGCCGACGCTTGCGGCAATGTGCTGGAAGACGAACCGCAGGCAGTGGTCGATCAACTGGCGCTGGCCAGCCTGAAGCCTCTGGGACAGGTGCGCGATTCGTTCATCCTGGCCGTGAATGCCGACGGGCTGTGGATCATCGACCAGCACGTGGCCCACGAGCGCGTGTTGTTTGAGAAGATCCTGCGCGAGCGCGGGCAGAACAACGCGGCCAAGGACGGCCAGCGGTTGCTGATGCCGTTGCTGGTGGAGCTCACGCCGGGGCAGCAGGCTGTGTTCGCGGAGATTTCTGAGGAACTGGGCCGCAACGGGTTTGAAGTTGAACTCTTTGGGACGCGGACCGTCGCGGTGAAGACCGCGCCCGGGGGCGTGCGCCCGGCAGACGTGGAAAAACTGCTGGTGGAGCTGCTGGACCAGTTCCAGCGTGAGGAACAGGCGCTGAACCTGGAGAAGATAAGGGCGAAGATCGCGGCCAGCATTGCCTGCCACGCGGCCATCAAGATCAATATGCCGCTGGAGCAGAATAAAATGGAGTGGTTGCTCAAGGAGTTGGCAAAAACGGAGTGCCCGATGACCTGTCCGCACGGGCGTCCGGTGGTGCTCAAGTATTCTGTAAAGGAGATACAGAAGGCGTTTAAGAGGATTTAGGGCTTCCATTCCAAATGACCGAACAAGACCTTGAACAGCAGCGGGCAAAACTGTGGCACATCGATGGCAACGCCATCCGCACAATAGAAGACGCGCGCGGCTTTCTTGAGGCTGTTGGTTTTTGCGTCAACTACCCTGAGCGTTCGCTTCCGCTGGTCCCGAGTTTCATCGGCGCGCACACCGGTTCCGCCGCGGGCCTGCCGGACGCGAAGCATGCCTTTGCCGATCCGCGCGCGCAGCAGGCAACGGAACTCATGGTGCGCCTGCTGCGGGAGCGCTCCGCGTTTGAGATGAACCTGTCCCGCGAATCGGACCTGATCATTTCCGCGGCGTCGTTCCCTTACTTCTACGCTCTCATAGGCGACCGCAATCCCAAGTCTCCACCCCGGACCAAGGCGCAGGGCGCAGCGGTTTCAGAGCTTGCGTCCAGTGTGTTTGCGGCCTTGCAAAAACATGGGCCGTTGAGCAAAAGCCAGTTGCAGGAGCATGTGGGGCGCGAAAGCAGCCAGGCGGCGCTGGACCGCGCGCTCAGCGAACTTTGGTCCATCCTGAAGATCACGCGCGTGGATTACAGTGCCGGCGCCGGCGCCTCCTGGGACGTGCTCTATCGCTGGGCGCCGGAGGCGGTGAAGGAAGGCATGAACATTTCCGCGCCCGAAGCCGTCTCTGCGCTGGTCAGCAAGTATCTTGAAACGGTGGTTGCGGCGGAACAAGATGACATTGAACAATTCCTTTCCCATCTGACCTCGCGTTCCCGGGTCCGCGAAGCCGTAAATGCTCTTTTGCAGGCGCGCGAACTGAGCTTTGTGACCGTCGGGCCCAAGGCGCTGATTCGCATGACGCCGCCACCGGAGCAGCAACGGAGCCGCAACCATGGCTGATCCTACGCCGGCTGCAGGAGCCAAACCCGATGCAGGCGGCAAGAAGCTTGTGATCGCCATTGACGGGCCCGCTGGTTCGGGCAAGAGCACGCTGGCCGCTTTGCTGGCGCGAAAATACAATTACACCAACATCGAAACCGGCGCCATGTACCGCGCGCTGGCGTTGAAAGCGATGGAGCGCGGCGTTCCGTTGGACGAAGGCGCTAAGCTCGCGGCCCTGGCCCAGCAATCGCGGATTGAACTGGTCCCCAATCCCGAGGGCAATCGCGTGTTGCTGGATGGCGAAGACGTGAGCGAGCGCCTCCGCAGCCAGGACGTGACAGAAGCTGCTTCAAGAGTTTCCGTCCATCCGCCAGTGCGGGAATGGATGGTCGCCAGCCAGCGCAAAATGGGCGCAGGCGGCGGCATTGTGATGGAGGGGCGCGATATCGGCACCAGGGTATTTCCCAACGCCGAAGTTAAAATCTTTCTGGATGCCGCGCCGGAGATTCGCGGTACGCGGCGTTTTTTGCAGAGCCCCGCGGCGGCGGCGCCGGAAGCGTCTGTAGTGGCTGAGTTGCAGGCGCGGGACCAGCGTGACCGCACTCGCGCCAACTCACCGCTTGTGCCTGCCCTGGACGCAGTCCTGATTGACTCCACCTATCTCACGCTCGATCAGGTGCTGGCGCGCGCGATTGAACTGATTGACGCCCGGCTCTCCCGGAGCCAGCAGGGCGGCTGAAATCCAGGCACAAAACGCCTGCTCCCGCCTGCGTGGAATACAGCAACACTACTGTTTGCGAATTTGAATGGTGCCGCGGTCTGCTCGCAAGCGGATATCGGGGCCGCCCTTGCCCACGGTGCCGCGCGCGGTGGAATCACGGCTTCTGTTGTCCACCGTGACGCTGAAATCGCTCACATCAATATTGCCGTTCTTGCTCTGCGCGTCCAGCCTGAAGTTTGCGTCTTCAGGCATATCGAGCTGGATCCCGCCGCGCTCATTGTTGATGTCAATATTTCCCAGAGGGAATTTGGGCCGGATCTCCACCAGACCGTTACGATTTTCCACTTCAACCTGGCCGCTGACATCTTCCAGATGTACCTCATTGGACCGCGTGTTCAGTTTTACCGGCCCGGCAATCGAGGTAGCGCGCAGGTCGCCATGGCCCATGGAGATTTCTCCATCCAGCTTGGCCAGCTGCAGGTCCGTGCGGACTGACTTGAAGTGCAGGCGCTGGCCGATATGGGAGAGTTGAATGTTTCCGTTATAGCCGGCGTTAAAATCCAGCGTGCCGGCCACATCGGAAATGTTTCCGTCGTCGACTTCGCCCTCCACCTGCACGTTACCGGTCACGTCCTTTACGTTGACGGAACCGTTGCGCACATGCAGCAACGCTGATCCTTTCACATTTTCAGCGCTAAGATTGCCGCGGTCAGTGGTCAGATCCACATTGCCGTCTCGCTTCGAAACGCTCAAACTGCCCCGTCTGGTGGTCATGGAAAGAGAAATCTGCCGGGGCAATTGCAGGTCCAGATCAAAGCGCGCGTTTTCAAATTCACCGCTGGTGAGGTCCAGCAGCCAGATGCTACCTTGCTGTGTGAACTTGGGATGAGTGGATTCATTCAGGCGGTTTGCGCTCTCCTGAGAATCGCTGCGCAGTGCCTTACGCACCACGGCGTGGACCTGATTGTCATCACTTGCGGTAACGTTGATGTCGCCCTGGGCGGAGAGAATTTTTATCTCCGATCCGCCTGGCAGAGGCTGGGCAAAATTGTCAGTAAACTCGTACTTGTTGGCGAACCAATTTCCCCAGTCAGGATCGGCCCCAATCTCGGTTCCGATGCCGTGCCAGTTCCAATCCCTGGTTTCCGTTGCGCCCATGCCGATCAGGATGAAAAAAACGAGAAAGACAATGCTGCCTGCTCCCAAACGCGGCGTAGGTTCGCCCCGGCGACTGGCCAACACGTGTTCGACCAGTTTGGCGCCCCCCCAAAGAATCAGCAACACCGGCCAGTAGTGGGTCATCCAACTGCGAAACGTCTGGTAGGGAATTAATCCCGTGCTGCGCAGCAGGAACAGAACTCCAATCGTGATCAACACCAACGGCCCGAAAATGGAGCGCGGGCGTGGACGATAGTACGGTGCTTGGCTCGGTGTACTCATGGTTTCACCTGCGTATCATTCGGTTCGGATGACGAGGGTGGGTTGTCCGCGCCGGGCGTCCATTGCTGGGACGGAGGTGGCGGCGGAGGAACCACACCAGTCATCCACGGCTGTGGCGCCTGCGGCGGTGTTACAGGCCCCGGTATCCATCGTTCAACATGGCCTTCTGTTGAGCCGGTGCGCGAAATCAGCAACACGCACCCGATCACCAACAGCAACACGGGGAAACTGCTTTCAAAAGACACCACCCGGTAGTTCTTCAGAAGGAAGAGCACGCCGAGAGTTATGAGGATGGCCGCTCCCATCAGCCCGTGGGCCCGGCACCTAACGCACGGACAATCTCGATTTCTTATATAGGGCGTCATTGTGTTCCTCCTGCTCCTGGCCGGCTGGTGCGCTTGTAGGCGATCCATAGCCCTATTCCGATCAAAAACAATGGCAACACCCAGTCAACCCTGAACATGCCGAAGTTCGAGAGCAGAAACACAACGCCAAGGGCAATCAGGGCAATCGCTCCAACTGGTGTATTGTCTCGCGGCGGCGGAGGCGGCTCCACTTGCAACGGTGGAGGAGAGGCATATGTAGCAGTGTCCGGCGCTACTGTACCGGCCACGGGAGGTTGCGATTCCTGCAGGCCAAACATCTTGTCCAGACCCAGAGGATCAGGCGCCGGCATTCCATGCCGCTTCGCTTCCGCTGTCTTGTAAGCTTCGAACGCCATGTACACGACGAAAAAGCCGATCAATACACCAAAAATGCCTGAAATACTGTTGGTGGCAATAATCAGCAACACAAAAATCACCACGTGCGCGAACGCCTTGGTGAACTGCCCGTTATACATGGCCCCTACGCCAGGAATGAACCCGAGTAATCCGGCCATCACGGGATTGGGAGATCCGGGCACTCTGGCCATGGGCGGCGCTACGGTCGCGCCGGGAACTGCTTGGCCATGCAGCCGTGCAGCGATGCACGGCTCGCAATAGATGGCCCCCATCACATCGCGTCTGCAGTCTTCGCAAAGCGCCTTGCCGCAGGTACGGCAGTATGCTACCGCCTGGGTTTGTGTGTGTACGGCGCAGTTCATATTTGGGCTCCTTCATGCCTCGAAAAAGATTCGGCGATCAGACTGCTATCGCGCTCTCGGCTGGTATTCTCATATTGCTTCGGACGCCCTCCATCATCAGGGACGGACTTACGATTCTGCTGCCGGTTCTCATTGTTGTTGGTGCCGGGCGCAGGGGTGGTGTTCTTTTTCAGCTCCCGGACCCGTGCTTGCACCTGATACACCAGGCGCAGATTTTCGTAATAGCTCGTCACTTTGGCTTCAACCTGCGTAAACCCAACCACAAAGCTCTTGCGTAGCGCGTTGGGATGCCAGTCAACATTCTTGACATCTGTGACCTTCACTCCCGCCAGCGTGAGCGTAATGCTGAGCGAGAAAAACGCCATCGCGAACGACGTGGCAAAGCGCGAGCGCACCAGCCCAGCCATCTGCGGGCGTAAGCTCCGCCGCAGCCGCTCCAGCCAGCTCGCCTTTTCCACCGCGCCCGACGCCTCAGCCTCGGCTTCTTTCCTGCTGGTGGCGGCCAGAATGTTGTGTACCAGGTTCTTGGGTGGCTCCACTTCGGCCAGCCCCTGGACCATCAGCATCCCTTCCCACGCTTCGGTGAACTGAGGACCGCATACTTTGCAGCTTCGGCCATGGGCATCGAAAGCCAGGCGTTTTTCGGCTGTCATGGCATCGTCCAGCGCTTCTGCCAGCAAAGCCTCAAACTCGCTGCATTCCATTCCGTTTTTGAAGTCCTTATTCATTGCTTGCCTGCCTTTTATTACGAGAAAGTAATCTCGCCAGTTCCATTCTTCCCCGGTTTATTCGCGATTTCACTGTTCCCTCCGGCACCCTCAGAACCAGGGCAATTTCTTTGTAATCCATGTCCTGTAAGTCTCGTAGAATCACTGCTTCCCGCAGGTCCGGGCTGATCCGCGCCAGCGCCATTTGCACCATTTTCTGGGTTTCCTTGCTGGCCAGCCGGTCGTCCGGGGTAGGATGGGGGTCTTCCAGCCGGTCGCCCAGGGAGAGGGAATCGTCCTCTTCTCTCAGCCCAGCATCGATCGAATCCGTCACGCGGTCCTGCTTGCTGCGGCGGAAGTGGTCGACCAGCAGGTTCCTCGCCAGGGTGGTCAGCCACGTGGTAAATGCCCCTTTTTCAAGGTTATAGCTGCCTATAGTCCGATAAACTCTGATAAAGACCTCTTGCGTCAGGTCCTGAGCGTCGTCCGGCGAGTTGGTAAAGCGGTAGCACAAGTTGTAAATCCGCCGGTTATGCAGCCGCACGATCTCCTCCCATGCTGCGGCATCGCCTGCCAGACATCGGCGAACAAGTGCCCCTGTTTGTTGCTCTTCCAAGCAGTCTCCACATCAAAAGATACGTACATGGCCGGGCTTTCGTTCAATACACTGGCTTAGAACCCACTCGTGTCAGTCCAAAGGTTTACAGGAAACTTGGTTGACGTGCAAATCTTGACGTCAGATCTGGGAGCGGAGCTCAGGCAGGGCCCCCGTCAATCCTGTTTTGCTTGATGGGGCAGAGAAGCCCTCGCCTGCGAATCTTGATCCTAGTCTTGTGTTTCCTCCGCATTGATTGCTTTCCTCGATCACCCGATTTTCCGCCTCTCTCCGCTTCCTCCCGTTCCTCTGTGTTTCCAAAGGTGTTTGGGTTTTCGTCTCCGCGTCTCCGCGCCTCCGCGGTGAAGTTTTTGGCTTTCCGATCACCAGATCACCCGATCACGAGCGATCACCCGATCACGAGCGATCACCCGATCTTTCCACCTCTTCCTCCGCTACCTCCGTTCCTCCGTGTTTCAAAGATTTAGTTTTTTTCATTAAGCCTTGACACGCGTTCGTTCTCCGCGTTAACATAACTAATAGGTTATATAATCGATAAGTTATGAACAGCCAGACCCCGGACCAACTCGACTCGACCTTCGCCGCCCTGGCCGATCCCACGCGCCGCGCCATCCTGGCCCGGCTCGCTTCGGGTGAAGCGTCCGTGACGGAACTGGCTGAGCCGTTCGCCATGAGCCAGCCCGCAATCTCCAAGCATCTTAAAGTTCTGGAGCGCGCCGGCCTGATTTCTCGCGGACTTGACGCGCAGCGGCGGCCGCGCCGGCTTGAAGCTATCCCGCTGGCCCAGGCCACCGAATGGCTGGAGCGTTACCGCCAGTTCTGGGAGGGCAGGTTCCAGCGCCTTGATGCTTTGCTGAACGAGATGAAGGCTGGCGAAATGAAAACCAGAAAAATGAAAACAAAGAAAACCAGCGAGAAAAAACATGGACGCAAAGAGCGCTAGAGGAGATTACCAATGACATCACCAATGCTAAACACAAGCACATTGAAAGTAACAACGCCCTCCGACCGCGAGATCGCGAT
>JBGPZS010000107.1:0-10125 GCA_041493865.1 Terriglobia bacterium | reverse complement strand
CCGGAACCACCAGCGCTTTTCCTTCCGCGAACGGAAGCTGCTGCTGCTGGGACCCAGGAGTATCCGCGGCCACGCTTGAGGGCTGCGAGCCCACGCTGCAGCCAGCTGCCAGTCCTGCTAGAACCAGCAGAGTGATCAGCAAAATCTTGTTGAAGCCATTGCTCTTCATACGCAACCCCGGCAGTGTGGGGGGCACAGCCATATAACTGGAGTGCAAGGCTACTGCCAATAGAAAGTCTTTATTTTCTTAAGTTTAGTAGTTGATATTTCTTAAAGCTGTGTAGTTTTTACCGCGTAGCAGAGTAGCTGTTTCGCGAGCAGGCAGAGCTAACGCGTGCCGTTTCCGGCCACGCTCTCAGTCCCGGCAGTAACTTCAGGCTGGATAACTACGCCGTCAAAGGCCGTTGTACCCAGCAAGCGACCTCGGGTCAGACGCAGATTACGCACGCGCCAGCCGGCGCTGATGGCGTTCCATGTTCGTCCATTGTCGCCGGATTCGAACACGTTGGTGGAACTTCCGCTCGTCACTAAGACACGACGGTTCTCGTCGAATTGAACAGAGAGGATGTTGGCCAGCCGCAGCCAGGAAACTGGCTTCCATGTGTCTCCCGCGTCAGTGCTGCGGAACAATCCGGCGCGCGCTGCGAGCCAGATATCGCCGATGTTGTCCACGGCCACGGCGTTGATCGCGAACTCGGGATCAAGCGGCTTGGAGGGCAGCCAGCTTTCGCCGCCATTCACGGAGACGGCAACGGTGTTCCGGCCCGCGACCGCCACCACCTTGCCGGCAACACTGATGCTCACCGGGGGCCCGGCGCCGGGCAGGGATTCTTGCCGCCAGCTCTCGCCGGAATCTAAACTGACAAACAGCGCAGTCGATGTCGCAGCGAACCACCGTTCACCAGCAAACTCCAACACACTCACGCGCGCCGTCAGCTCGTTTGGGACGGTGGATCGTGCAGCATCTTTTTTTGCCACGGCAGATTCGGTCTTGCCGGGCAGGAGCACATTGCGCGACGTCCAGCGTGAAGTATTCGGCTTAAGTGCGAAGATGCCGTGGTCAGTGCCGGCGATCAAGGAGTTGTCCGGCGCCTGGCGAAGCACGAAAACATCGCGGCCATCCAGGCCGTCACTGGTTTGTTTCCAGGTCTGGCCGGCATCGTGGGAGATAAAGACGCCGCCGAACTCCTTGTCATTAAGAACGCCGGCGTAAAGAGTGGCAGCGTCAACGCGGTCCACCAGCAACGCTGCTACCTGGCGGTGGGTAAAGCCACGGTGGGAAGCCGTGAAGGTCACCCCGCCATCATCGCTGGCCAGCACGCCGCTGCGATCGGTGGCCAGCAGCACGCGCGAGGGGCGCCGCGGGTCCACCAGCACATCATTAATAATGATGTTGGACCCGGTCATGTGTTTCCAGGTCGCGCCTCCGTCCGTGGTCTTCCACAGGCCTTCGGTGGTCCCGGCGTAGACAACGTTGTGGTCCGTTGGGTCCATTTGCAGCATGCGCGTGCGCCGCGCGGAATAAGGAATGCCCTGGATCTTGCGGAACAACTCCCCGCCGGACTCGCTGCGGTAAATGCCCGAGCACGCGCTAATGAACATATTCGAGGGTTGGGACGGATCAAGCACGATGGAAAAAACGTCGGAGTCGTCGATCACGCCCTTCCTGATGCTGTGCCAGGTTTTGCCGCCGTCTTCGGTCTTCCAGGGCAAGTGCCAGGTGCCGGCATAGATCACGTCGGGATTCACCGGGTCGATGGCGATGGACTCAATGTTCTTGATCTCTGCATGGTTTTCCGGCGAGATGCGTTCCCAGGCGCGGCCGCCATCGCGGCTGCGGTAGATTCCATCCAGCGCGCCCACCACCAGGATTTTTGGGTTGGCGGCGGCGATGCTCAGCGCGCGGAGAGACTTGCCATGGAGGTCAGCCACAATTTCCCAGCTCTTGCCTCCATCCTTGCTGCGGAAGAGATCGCCATCACTGTTGGGCAACTGCGCGTTCCATGACGCGACGAAAATATTCTTCGGATCGGCAGGATCGATAACGATATGGTCCAGGACCATCTCCGCGGAGTTGCCGGGCCGGGCAAAGCGCGACCAGCTGGCTCCGTTGTCAGACGAGAGATAGAGGTTGCCGGCGCTGGTGCCGAGAAAAATGCGGTCTGGATTTTTGGGATCAATGGCCAGGCTGCGTACGGTGCCGCCGTCAGGTCCCACGGGCTGCCACGATTGTTCCACCGCAAATGCAGCAGACATCCACAGCACTGTGAGTATGACGGGAATGGTTCGTATTGACGGACGCATGAAGGTTGAACAGTCTTTCCCTGCAATAGGATACAACGAGATTGCCACGATGCTGTTCCCGCAAACAAGTTACCGAAGGGTCATTGACCAGGGTAAGAGCAAGAAGGAGACGGAACCATTTGCGGTTGTGCGATAAAACGCGTGCGCAAGATAAGCAGGACAAGATTCGCGCAACCAATTATGCGCGCGCTGCTTATAGAGGGGAGAGCCAGGGCTGCTCTGCTTATTTTGGCGTTGCCCCGTTCGTTTCCCCACTCGGTGGGGTCTCCACGCTCAATACGTGCAAGAGGATCTGCGTACCAGATTCAAGTTTGACGTTATCAGTGTTCGACACAATCACGGGGCCGGGAGTGCTGGCGCTGGGGACCGAGGTCAGGCTCAATCCCTTGAGTCCCGTAACACCTTGTGGCATGCCAATACTCATGGGCTTGCCTCCTGGGCTTACTTCAAGCTGTACGGCTGCCGTACCACCGGAAGCACTGTTCGCCGGTGATTGCTTGACCGTCAGCGGAGTTTGGTAGTTTGTTGCGTCACTTACACGGGACATGCTTGAAGACGCGCCGGGGCTGACCTGTCCGCGGCTTGCCGTCGGCCCGCCCACTCCGCCCATAGGCGAGACAGCGGTTTGCCTGGGGCCTCCGCCGAGCATGGAAGGCGGCAACATCTGTGAAGGCTGGTCGACGCGAGATTGCCTTACCGCCGGCGGCGCCACGGCCTGTATGACCGCTTGAAAATTAATGTCGTGATAGTGTTTCAGCAAAATCCTGTCAAACACGATTCCCAGGCGGGATTCGCTGTTCGCACCGTCGCGTACACTGACCTCAGTAACGTGCCCAACCAATTCGGTTTCCACGGGAATGATGACCTTGCCGTGCGAGACCACGTCCTGGGCCACTTCCGCTTTTACCTTATCTCCAGGCTTAAGTTTCCCGGCTTTCAGAGATTTGGTGAGTTCCACCAGCATGTATGAGCCCTTACTTTGCGGGCTCGCCGTGGAAGGATTGGCCGCCGCGTCTGCGGTGGCAGTGGTCTTTGCCGCCACGGAAGGCTCGTTCATCTTGGCCGGGTCTTGAGTGTTTGTGGAAGGATTGGAAGACTGGGCTTGCTGGACTGGCTTCTCGTCTGCCTTGGACTGGTCCACGCCAGAGACATATGCTTTCGCGCCTGAAGGCCACATACCCACTAAACAAATCGTGGCTGCGATCCAGTAGCTTTTCATTCTGCACCTCGCGATGGAAAGAAGCACCGGGAGCCCGTCAACCTGGACTACCATTGTGCACTAAGTGGAGGCAATGTCCAACCACAAATAAGGAGATGGGAGCCACGGAGCCGGGGTTGTCACGATTAACAGCTTTGGAACACTGCCCGTTTCGGCAAAAGAAAAAGCGGCCAATTTCTTGCTTGGCCGCTCAAAAAGCCTGGAAGTTAGCGGGCCGCCGCAGAACCAGCTACTTGCAAAATCAATTGTGTGCCGCTATCCAGCTTGACGTTGCGATTGGCTGAGCTGATCACGGAGCCCTGTGCGCTACCTGCGCTGGCGGCATTCAACGCCAGGCCATCCATTCCAACCACGCCGTGGGCCGCGGAGTTGAGGGTCCCGTTCGCAGCTACTCCGGCTGTCTTGTTCACTGATCCGTTCACCGCGCCAGTGGCCGAACTGGTTACCGAGCCTGCTGTGCTGCCGACCGCCCCGGTGGCAGAACTCACTGTGGAACCGGCAGCGCTGGTTGCGGCGCCTATAGGAGCTATGCCACCACCGCTGCTACGTCCGCCGCCCATGGAACTGCCGCCCGAGCCCATTCCTGACCCCAGATTGCCGCCTTCATCGCCAGCAACGCTCAGAGCGCCTTGCACGGGTGGCGCCATAGCCTGGATCACGCCGCTGAAAGCCACTTCTTCTCCGCCTTTCAGCACGGCCTTATCAAAGACGATGCCCAGCTTGGACTCTGCATTCTCCTTGCTCTTGGCCTGGGCTTCCGTGACATGACCGACCAGCTTTGAACCTTTGTGCATCACGACCTTGCCGTCCGCCTTTACGTCTTGCGTGAGCTTGGCGGTAACTTCATCTCCCGGCTTTGCTTTTTTTGCGTCGATCGACTTGGCCAGTTCGGCTTGCAGCGTGGTACCGTTGCTGAGCGCGCCGGAAACGCCGTGGACGCCATCGTTGCCGGCTACGCCTGAACCCGTGCTGTTGCCTGAGCCACCCTTGGAATCTTTCTGTTTCTTGCTCTCATTTTCGTGGGAGGCCTTTGCATTCGCATCCACGTTGGCTGACGCGCCTGAAGTTTGTGCGCTCTGGCTGGCGCTGGCTCCGGCGCTGGCCTGACCAGGGGTAACCGAAGCATTGCCTGCGGTCGAACTGCTGGCTGAGGTCTGCGCAACCGCAGTCACCGTGAATAGACCCGCGGTTATTGCGGCAATCCAAAACTTCTTCATTGTTATCGCTTCCTTTCGTCTTCCTGAGGTATTGAAAATCCGGGGCTTGCGACGTGGCTCTGTCAGCATTTCAGATGCAATCTTTTGAAAAAGCGTCTACTTGGCTATATAAGCTAATTATAATCAATGAGTTATATCGCAAGTAGACTCTTTTACACGGTTGCTCATCCAAGCCAGTGTTGCTGCCCTCTCAAGGGGTTTCTGGACTGGTGATAATCTCTAAAAAAGGGGAACAGTTTTGAGTACACAGGAAAAAGTCCTGATCGTGGAAGACGAGGAAAACGAACGCTCAGGACTGGCCGAGCTCGTCTCGGCGTGGGGATACAGGACAGAAACCGCGAAAGATGGGCTGGAGGGGCTGGAAAAAGTGGCCACCTGGTCGCCCGGGATTGTGGTCACCGACTTCAGAATGCCGCGCATGGACGGCATGGAGCTATTGCAACGCCTCTCCGACCAGCCACAGCAGATCGCAGTTGTATTGCTCACCGCGCAGGGCAGCATTGACGTCGCGGTCGACGCGATGAAAGCCGGGGCCTATGACTTTATTCAGAAACCGGTGGAACCCGCGCGCCTGAAGCAGATCCTGCAAAATGCGGCGCGCCAGCGCGGCACCGCGCTGGAACTGGAAGCTACCAAGCGCAAGCTGCGCGACACCGGCCTCTTCGGCCAGATGGTGGGGTCTTCGCGGGAGATGCGGGAGATCTTCCACCTGATCGAGATGGTGGCGCCGAGCACGGCGTCCGTGCTGATCACCGGAGAGAGCGGCACAGGCAAGGAGATGGTGGCGCGCACGGTGCACGAGCTGAGCCCGCGCAAGAACAAGCCGTTTGTCGCCATTAATTGTTCGGCGATTCCGGAAACGCTGATCGAAAGCGAAATTTTCGGCCACGAAAAAGGCGCGTTTACGGGCGCCATGGAACGCCGTGCCGGCTGCTTTGAATTGGCGGAAGAAGGCACGCTGCTGCTGGATGAAATCGGAGAGATGCCGGCGGCGACGCAAGCCAAGCTGCTGCGCGTGCTGGAAGACCACAAGCTGCGCCGCCTGGGCAGCAAGGTAGAAACTCCGGTTGACGTGCGCGTACTGGCGGCAACGAACAAGGTGCCGGAAGAGGCTGTAGCGAAGGGTGAGCTGCGCGGCGACCTCTATTACCGGTTGAATGTTTTCAATATCCATATGCCTCCGTTGCGTGACCACAAGGAAGACGTTCCGCAGCTGGTGGAAGCGCTGCTGGCGGACATGAACGCCAAACACGGCAGGAGCGTGGGGGGGGTGTCTGACACCGTATTGCAAATGTTCCAGAACCACAACTGGCCGGGCAATGTGCGCGAGATGCGCAACACCCTGGAAAGGGGCGTGATCGTATGTGATGGCCCCCTGGTGGAGCCCCGCCACCTGCCGCCGAATTTTGGCAGCGCCGGCGTCAGAGCCCCAGCCAGTGACGGTGAAGGCATCCGGCTGGAAGTGGGGACCACGGTGAGCGAGGCGGAAAAAATGCTGATTCTTAAAACTCTGGCCGCCAGCAACAACAACAAGACCCGCGCGGCGGAGATTCTGGGCATCAGCCTGAAGACGTTGCACAATAAGCTGAAGGAGTACGGCAATGCGTCCGCGGTATCCAGTGAGGCCACGAACTAAAAAGACCCTTTGCATTTGACGGGACAATGACTGAAGATTGAAACAAGCTGAGATGCCCAAGGGCCGCGAACCTGGAAGTGATTCATGCCTGCCTTGCGTCTGAAAACCAAGCTGGTGTTCGCCATTACCGCAATGGTGGTGGTGATCGTGGCCGCGCTGGCCGCGCTGTACATCTCCGAGGTAGTGCACCAGCGCATCCAGGAAGCCGCCGATCTTTCACACAATATCGCACTACAGCTTTATTCAGTTTCACGGGGCGCGTTTCAAGTCGACCTGAGCGGCTCCAAGAAGGTGAACCTCAACGATCCTGCCCAGATTGAGCAAGCGTGGCAGGAAATCCTGCAGACGGACTGGGTCGTAAACTCCCTGTTGGAGTCTACGACAGGATATTCAAAAACAATCTATGATGCGGCGATCGTTGACCCTAAAGGAATGGCGATTCTACACAGCTCCAATCTGCTGGGCCAGGTGGTGGAGCCGCGCGATGATTTTGATTCGTTTGTCCATGCCGGAATTCTCAAGCAACTCAGAGTGATTTACGGCCCCCCGCAAGTTTATGACGTGAAGATCCCGCTGGAGAGGGAAGGCCGCGCGTTCGGCGACGTTCGAGTCGGCGTGTCTACCACTTTTTTGAAGGACGAGTTGCGGCCATTGCTAAAAAAGGCCCTCGAGGTTTCCGGCGCCGCCATTTTCATTTGTCTGGTCCTAGCAGCGGGGTTGTCGAACCTTGCCCTGCGCCCGCTTGCGGCCATCAGCCGCAGGCTGGACTTGATCAGCTCGGGCAAGGCGGAGCTGCTTGGAACACCTTCAACGCGCTCCGATGAATACGGCACGGTTTCGACCAAGATCGAACGGCTGGGCCGGCAGATGCGCGACGTGAAAGAGGTCTTCTCCGCCATGAAGGAAAATCTGGACCAGATGATGGCCAACCTTCAGGACGGCGTGATGCTGTTCACCAGCGACTTCAATGCGGTGCTGGTCAGCGCGTCGGCGGAGCGCTTCATCGGCAAGCCGCGCGGAGAGATGCTGGGCCGCCATCCCTCGGAAATCTTCTCCCGGAGTTCTCGCCTGGGACGCGTCATCCTGGACGCCCTGGCGTCGCGCGAACCCATGGCCCAGGAAGAGATCCAGGACGAGCAGGGGCGGCACATACAGGTCGCGCTGGACTTCATCGAGGAACGCGGCGAGCGGATTGGCGCGCTGCTGACGCTGCGCGATGCCGAGTCCGTCCACCGGATTGAAGATGAGATCGAGCTGTCCCGGCGTCTGGCGGCCATCGGCAGGCTTACCTCAGGGGTCGCCCATGAAGTGAAGAACCCCATTAACGCAATCGTGGTGCACCTGGAAGTGCTGCGCCAAAAACTGAAAGAGATCGATCCTGACACGCGCCGCCACGTGGATGTGATCGGCAGTGAGATCCAGCGATTAGACCGTGTTGTGCAAACCCTGGTGGATTTCACCCGTCCGGTGGAGCTGCGCCTGAGCGACATGGACCTGCGCAAGGTGGTGGAAGACGTGGTCAGCCTGGCTTCGCCGGCGGCGGAAAAACACAAAGTACTCATGGAACGCGAGGCCGGGCAAGAGCCGCTGCCTGTGCGCATTGACGCGGACCTGGTCAAACAGGCGGTGCTGAATATCGTGCTCAACGGCGTGCAGGCCATGCCGGAAGGCGGCACGCTGCGTCTCACCGTGAAACGCGAAGGCGAGGGCGCGTTGATTGCGGTGCGGGACCAGGGCGCGGGCATTCCGGAAAATATCCGCGACAAAATTTTTAATTTATACTTCACTACAAAGGCCGGTGGAAGCGGAATAGGCTTGGCCATGGCGTATCGCGTGGTGCAGTTACATCATGGATCGGTGGAATTCACATCGATTGTGGACCATGGAACCACGTTTTACCTGCGCTTCCCGCTCGCGGAGATCGCCACCAACGGCGAACCGCCGGCCGTGGCAAAAGAGGATTCTGTCAGCAAAGCATGAAACCACTTCGTCTACAATCCACGATCGTTGCATTTGTGTTGGTGCTGGGCATTTGCTCCGGCTGCTCGCATAAAAAGCCGGTACTGGTGATGCCGCAGCAGCCGCCACCAACGACTGCCCCCGAGCCCACACCCACACCGGAGCCTGAGGCAACACAACCGGCGGAACAGCCGCAAGCGGCGCAACAGCCCGCGGCAACGCCCGCCGACCAGGCAAAGACGGGCACAGGAAAGACCAAGTCCAGAAATGGCCGGAACGGGACGGCCCGGAAACCGGCGTCATCGGCGCCGGCGGGCGACAAGCCAGGGAATGAGGTCGCCAGGAACACGCCGCCCAAAAAAGTGATACCAGCGGACAAAGAACCCCCGCCGGCGCCGGCGGGAGGCCAGATCTCTCCCGGCCCCACGTCTGCCGATACGACGCACAGCCAGACCTCAACCGAACAGCTTTTGACGAGCGCAGAGACAAACCTCAACGGCATCAATCGCCAGCTTTCCAAAGATGAAGAAGCCATGCGGGTGCAAATCAAGGAGTTCATCAGCCAGAGTCGCAAGGCAACAACGGAAAACGACTTGGCGCGCGCCCACAACCTGGCGGTGAAAGCGCGCCTGCTGTCGGATGAACTGGTCAAACAAAGGTGAGCGTACCGATCGCGCTGCGGCTTTACTTCGCTGACGGGTCCTCTTGAAAAACGCCAAACACATTGCCTTCCGTGTCCAGGCAATAGGCCTGATAGCCGATGCCGGGAATTGCCATCTTGGGTTTGGCTACTTTGCCGCCGTTGCGCGTGGCCTTCTCCACGTACGCGTCGACTGAATCGACTCCGATGGTATTGATGGTGCGCGGCATCTTGTCCTGGTATCGCAGTATGCCGCCATCGATGCCCGGGCCCTCGGAGCCGGTCTTCACCAGCCAGTATTCCATGGGGCCACCCCAGTTGGTGGACTCCCAGCCAAAAACATCGCGGTAAAACTTGCTGGCGCGCTCAGGATTGTCTGCTGCAAATTCGAAATGAACAACACGTGGCATGATGGCCTCCTTAAAATTTTTAGATGAAAGACCCTTGATGACGGAAAACGGAAATGAGCACACGAACTTCTTCAGCACGCGCAGCCAACCGCGGTTCCGCCGAATTTTTAGCCGCTTTGATATGAGCAGCTACGTTCGTTGCATCTGGCTAGGCGCTCCGTATTTCTGCGTGGCGTAGCCGACGATCAGACCGACCATGGCGCCGGGCAGCATGATCTGAAAGTAGTATCCATGCTGCATGAAGGCGATGATCCAAGCCAGAAATGCTCCCACAGCCAGCCCGAACACAATGCCAAGCGCGAGAGAGTTTACTTTGCGGGCAAAGACGCCGATCAGAATACCGGCGATGATGCCTTTGAAGGTTGAACCGAAAACGATTCCGAGCAACTGGTTGCGCACTTCCGGAGTGAACCATGACGTGAGCCCGTCGAGGATTCCCAGAATGCCGCCCAGGACCAAACCCAGCACAATTTTATTCATCGTTGCTGTACTCCCTGGAGGGATGATGTCCCTCTATAGCTCTAATTAACCGCTTTTACCGGAACCTTTAAATCCTTACCGAATAAATCAGCGCCTCGAAAAAAGAATAAATAACATGCGCATGAGCAGATACGCCAGGACCAGCACCACGGCCACGCGGTTACGGTTGGCCAGGCGGACCGTGCGTTCGAAGATGTTTTCGGGGTAGGCGCTGACCGGCAGGTCGTCAAGATATTTGCCGATATCGGCGGCAAGCTCCT